>CAYUZD010000068.1:5676-8760 GCA_964449475.1 uncultured Nitrospirales bacterium | reverse complement strand
CGAGGATGCGCGATGAGCGACGACATGATCTGGAAGGAAATCCGCGAGCGGGCGGAGCGGGACGCGAAAAACGAGCCCATGCTTGCGAGCTTCCTCTATGCAACCGTGCTCAACCACGGCAAACTCGAGGCTGCGCTGAGTTTTCTGCTCGCACACAAGCTGGAGAGCCCGACGCTGACCGCCGCCGCCCTCCGTGATCTGATCGACGCCGCCTACGCCGCCGATCCAAAGATCTCCGTCGCAATTCGCGAGGACATCGCCGCGGTGTGCGACCGCGATCCTGCATGCGACGGGTTCGCGAACATTTTGCTCTATTACAAGGGTTACCACGCGCTGCAGGCGTACCGCGCTGCACACTACTACTGGATGCAGGGTCGCAAGTCGCTCGCTAAGTACCTGCAAAGCCGCATGTCCGAGGTGTTCGCTGTCGATATCCACCCCGCCGCGCGCATCGGCCACGGCATACTCATCGATCACGCCACGGGCGTGGTCGTCGGTGAGACCGCCGTCATCGAGGACTACGTGTCCCTCCTGCACGAGGTCACGCTCGGCGGCACCGGCAAGAAGACGGGTGATCGCCACCCGAAAGTGCGGCGCGGCGTGCTGATCGCCGCGGGCGCGAAGATTCTCGGCAACGTCGAGGTCGGCGCGGGTGCGAAAATCGCAGCCGGCGCGGTCGTACTGGAGGATGTCCCGCCGCACACGACCGTCGCGGGCGTCCCCGCGAAGATTGTCGGCCGGCCGCAGTCCGAGTCGCCGGCCCTCGAAATGGATCAGCGCATCGAGCAGAGCATGACGTCCGCCGGTCTCTAATCCCTCCATAAAAGAACCGGCCGCGGCAGGGGCGACCCCGCCGCGGCCGTTTGATTGCGTTGAACGCTGGGCTCAGCCCGCGGCCTTGACTTCGACCGTCGCCCCCGCCGCTTCCACCTTTTTCTTGATTTCCTCGGCTTCCGTCTTCGGGACGGCGGTCTTGATCGGCTTCGGTGCGCCGTCGACGAGATCCTTCGCTTCCTTCAGGCCCAGGCCCGTGACCGCGCGGACTTCCTTGATGACCGCGATCTTCTGGCCGCCCGCGTCCTTGAGGATCACGTCGAACTCGGTCGGCTCGGCCGCGGCTTCACCGCCGCCGCCGCCAGCGCCGGCCATCGGCATCGCGCCCATCATCATCGGGGCGGCCGCCGTCACGCCGAACTTCTCTTCCGCGGCCTTGACCAGTTCGCTCAGTTCGAGCACGGTCAAGCCCGCAATCTGATCCAACAATGCGCCAATCTTCTCTGACATTTCGATTCTCCACAGGCCGTCACGCGGCCGCAATGTTCGTTTCGAGTTGCTTGCAGCGCACCGGCCCTATGCCGCGGCGCCTTCTTCTTGTTTCTTCTTGAGCGCCGTAACGACGCCCACGAAATCCCGCGGGACCGCTTGCAGTGTGCCCATGAAGTTCCGGAGCGGCGCCGCCATCAGACCCACAAACTGGGCCAGTAGCTGATCGCGCGACGGAAGATCCGCGAGCGCGTCCAGCATCGGCGCATTGACGATCTTGCCGTCGAGGATGCCGCCGGTCACCTGGAGCACGGCGATGTCCTTCGAGAACTTCTTGAGGATGCGGGCCGGGGCCACGGGGTCCTTGCAGAACGCCCACGCGGTCGGTCCGTCCATGAACACCGCGGCGTCGGACAACTTCAACTCGTCCAGCGCCCGGCGGGCCAGGGTGTTTTTGTAAACCTTAAACTTGACGTTCTCGGCGCGCAGACTGGCGCGGAGGTTCGTGACCTCCTCCACCGTGATCCCCTGGTACTTCGTCGCAATCGCCACGGAGCAATTCTGAAGGTCTTCCTTCATCTCCGCGATCGACGCTTCTTTCTCGGGTCGAGCCATTTTTTCCACCTCCTTTCGCTGGGGATGCGTACGTGCGCGCCAAACAAAAAACCCGCGCCGCATATGGAGACGGCGCGGGGACGGTTTGACCCCTATCGGGACGCTCTGGAGCGCCCCAATGCGCAATCTCGGCAGGCATTCATTAAGGCCCTAAGGCCGCCGGCGGTCTTCGACGCGCGCGTAACAATCGTACACGTGAACGGTATAGTACGATATGAATACCCGGCCGCGCAACCCGGTATTCAACCCGGCGGGTTGTCTTTGGCCGGACACCGATGCAATAAAGATCGGGTCCATCCGCGTCTGTAGGGGCATGGACGGGGAACCGGATCGGGAGGCGAAGTACGACGTATGATTGAAGCCTTCCTGACCTCCACGGGGATTGATTTCGTCCGGCTGGCCGAAATCGCCCGCGCCCTCGAACGCCATATCCGAATCGTATCCCCGCGGAACGGCGCGGACACCCGGCCGAATGCCCCGCGGCCGGTCCGGCTGCACTTCACGTCGTTGCGGCTCGCCGAGCCGATCATCGTGAGTGCCAAGCAGGGCGTCGCCGTGAGCACCTGGGACATCGAGGGCGTCTGCCGCTACACCGGCATCGACCAGAACACCTACCTACTCCTGTGCAGCCTCGTCGGCATCGGCCACTGGCGCGTGCTGGATCAGAATCCCCTCCTGCGCATCGAGGACCTGCGCCATCCCGCCGGCGTGCACTGCGTGTACACCGAGGCGCGTCAGGTCCACGATTTCGCGCTGTTGCTCGACAACCCCGCCATCTGCCGGGGCTGCGCGGACTTTTACCACTGCCTCGGTGCCGAAGGCGAACTGCTAGCCCTGCGCGAAGTCATCGCGAAGATTAACGCCCGCAATGTGGCAGAGGAACCGGACGACGCGGAAGAACCGTCTGAGTTCGAGAGCGATTTTTAGCCGGTTCTGCGCATCGTAGCAGCGAGATCGAACGCGTCGAACAGGCGAGAGATCGCGTACATTCTGCCTGCCGCCGAAACCGGGCCGCCCAATGACGGGTCGCAAGAGACGGCGATATGCATCGGTTCGCCCGGTGGTTGCAATGTGGCCGCCGCGCGACCGCCCTATCAAAATTCGCGATAATCCGGCATAATGGCGGAAACAAGGTGGATAGCGCCCGGCATGCCCATCGAACTCGACCGCGAACTGCCCGATTTTGAGGTCCGCCGCTGGGCCATG
>CAYUZD010000068.1:0-5576 GCA_964449475.1 uncultured Nitrospirales bacterium | reverse complement strand
GCCCATCGAACTCGACCGCGAACTGCCCGATTTTGAGGTCCGCCGCTGGGCCATGCTTTGCCACCTGGGTGGGCTGGCATTTTTTCTAATCCCTCCATTCGGGGGCGTTGTCGTTCCCCTCGTCCTCTGGCTCGCGCGACGGCGCGATAACGCATTTGTCGATCAGCAGGGACGCGAAGCGGTCAATTTCCAGGCGACGATCACGCTTTGTTACCTCGCCGCGCTGGCCATTCTCTGGATTCTGAATCTTGTGTGGATCGGAAAAATCTTCTTCTGGCTGCCAGGCTTGGTCACGGTCTTGCAGTTAGGCGGCATCATCGTGGGGGCGATTCGCGCCTATGACGGCGAAAACTTCCAGTTCCCGCTCATTCTCCGGTTCGTGTAGGCGCGCGATCGCGGTCGCTTTGCTGGCCGGTGCCGCGGCGACCGCCGGTTGCGCGACCAAGGGCCCGCCGGATCCGGGTTCGCGCCTGTGGCACGAGGATCGGCTCGCCGAGATCGAAGCCGCTCGCTCCCGCGGTGAACTGACCACCGAGCAGTACATCGCGCTCAAGAACGACGCCGACGCGACCCGCGCCGAGTACCAGGCCTCGCTCCGGCGCCAGACGGTGATTTATCCCTCGCCGATCTTCTTTCATCACCACCACTGATCGCCGGGAGGGTGCCACGCCTAAGCGGGGTCCAGCTTAGGCGTGCATGCATCGGAGTAGGTTGCACCCCTAAACACACCCTGCATTGAGATGGCACACGGTCTGTGCACGGTCTGTGCCGCCTTCGCCCGTCGCAGCAGGAGGCGCCAGGAACCGCGCGCAGCGCTGTCTACGCCGTCGCTTCCATCGGCCGAAGGCCCGTCTTCTGGAACAGCGCCGCGTCCTCGTCGTCGCCGGGGTTCGGCGTCGTCAGCAATTTGTCGCCCGCGAAGATGCTGTTCGCGCCCGCCATGAAGCACAGCGCCTGTACGGCATGGGCCAGACCGAGGCGCCCTGCGGCGAACCGCACCATGCTCGCCGGCATCGCGATGCGCGCCGTGGCGATCATGCGCACCATCTCGAACGGCTCCAGGGGCGGCGTCTCGCCCAGCGGCGTCCCCTCGATGCGCGCAAGCAGGTTGATCGGCACGCTCTCCGGGTGCGGCGCCTTGTTCGCGAGCACTTGCAGCATCCGCATGCGATCCGTGATCGACTCGCCGATGCCGATGATCCCGCCGCAACATAGGCTGATGCCCGCCTCGCGGACGTACTCGTGCGTCTCGAGCCGCTCGTCGAACGTCCGCGTCGTGATGATCTCGCCGTAAAACTCCGGCGATGTGTCGATGTTGTGGTTATACGCCGTGAGCCCTGCGTCCGCGAGCCGCCGCGCCTGGTCCCGCGTGAGCATGCCCAGCGTGCAGCATGCCTCCATCCCCATCGCACGCACCCCGCGCACCATGTCCAGCACGCGGTCAAACTGCTTGCCCTCCGGCACGTCGCGCCACGCCGCGCCCATGCAGAACCGCGTCGCGCCCTGCGCCTTCGCCCGCCGCGCCGCGTCGAGCACGGCGTCCAGATCCAACAGCGCGTGCGCTTTCACGCCCGTGTCGTAATGCACGCTCTGCGCGCAGTACGCGCAGTCCTCCGGACAATGCCCGGTCTTGATGCTCAGCAGCGTACAACACTGCACCGCGCCAGGCTCGTGATACTGCCGGTGGACGGTCTGGGCGCGGTAGAGCAGTTCGGTCAACGGCGCGTCATGAATGGCGCGCAATTCGTCGACGGTCCAGTCGAAACGAAATGCGGAATCTTGCTCGTCAGCAACACAGCGGGTTGTGCCCATTTCATCTCCTCGTGTGTAGCACCAAGAATACGAACCAGGTACGCCTGAGGGCAACTCCGTTGCATCAGTCCTCGTCGTTTACGGGCGAGTAGCTCGATCGAAACAACGGAATACTATAATCCGAACGGCGATGCAGCCGCCTCGCAAGCACGATGCTGACAATCACACAAGACAATCCCGCGGCAATCGGAACCCACCACGGTCCCAATGGACGGGGTAACGGCCAGAGTTCGGACGTGCGGACCAGCGCGATCGAACCGAAGACGCCCACCCAAGCGGTGAGCGCGGTCAGTTGCCAAAGATCCTCATACCACCGGCTGCCGCTCATTCGGGCGATGGTGAACCAGAACTGCGCATGTCCCGCGGTACTCAGGAGTTGAAGCCCAATCACCCACGGAATGATCGTCCAGACGGGTTGGTCCCATGACGTCACAAACAATCCCGCACCAACGGACGCTGTAAGTACGCTGTACTTCCAGCGATGCGCCCCAGCCACACGGACGAGTTGCGGGAACCGGACAGGAACCGAAACGGATAACGTGAGCCGGCTCTTCCACCACTCACCGGACGCCTGATTGACGAGCGCGACGACCGCAAGCGCCGCGAACCCGAGCCAGTGGGCCTCCTGCCATGCAGTTCGCGACCCAAGCCACCCGACCCAGAACAATAGCAACAACACCATCAATCCGTTTCCGTCCGTCGCCTTGCTCACCTGAGACGTTGATGCGTCCCGGGATCTGCGAGCATCCGCCTCTGCATGGCGTGCGACCTGCGACTCGGGCGAGATCGAGGAGTCGTATCCTAGCATCGAACTCCGCGCGGCGCGTGTATTCGAGTCTGACTCAAACGTGACGAGTTGAGACGACCAGTTTTCGAGTTGCAGTTCTTCCTCCGAAATATCTCGGTCGTGCTGAGCTAGCGCTGTTTCACGAACATCGAGCCAAGCATCGAGATCCCCTGATTCCCACTGCGTCTGATCATGGGTGAACACGTAGACAATCGCCCGCAACTCCCAGAGTACGGTTACGACGAGCACGAACGCCAGGACCGCTTGCGTCTCTCGCGAAATCACGTCCTGAGTCACTGCCCCGGAGAGCGGCGATAACAGTGTAAGCAGGAAGTATCCGGGCGGCCCAAGCGCGAGAATCCATTCCACAACACTTGTGAGACCACGGTACACGGCCCCATTTGAAGGCCAGTTCGCCCCCACGCCCACCACGAGGAGCAAGCTCGCCCGCCAGAACCAGCGACGGAAGGGGATGCGGAGCACAAACAACCACGGGATCGCCCGATAGGTTCCGGGCACGGACTCCGCCGTGGGTGCGAGAACGACGGCCAAGTACAACAGGACAAGGTTCGCGATCGAAAGCGCGTCCCACGCAGTACGATCCAGCGCCGTCATGCCCGAAGCAGATGTTACGAACCACACCAATAGAACCGGACCCACAATAATCGCCGCGAACACTACGGGCGAGTTCAAAAGGCAGTTTCGTCGCACGTACCTCGCGATCGACAACGGCGCAATCGCAACCAGCGCAGCATCGGACGTGTGCAAAACCAGACGAGATACATAGAGCGCGAAGATCCAGAGCAGAGCGCAGAGAGGCACCGCGCGAATCACTCGTGCCGCCGAGTCGCTCGCGCCGTCCGCAGGGAAGAGCCAGGTCAGCGCTCCGTACGCGATGCAGACGCAGACTACACCGAACAACGCGAGTCCAAGCAGTGACTTGAGGCGATGCCAACGCCACATGTTAGGCGCCCGTTCCGCGCGTCAAATCGAGAAAAGCCTTGTACAGAGCGCGCGGTTCGCCGGGGCTGACGCCCGCCATAGCGATGATCCCCGTTGGAGTTCCAAGCGCGCGGATGTGTCCACCCTCCAGCAAGAGTATGCGATTGGCGGCAGATTCGGCCTGTTCAAGGACTTGGGTGGAGAAGAGGACAGTTTCGCCGCGGGCCTTCGCGGCTGCAATCCATGAGTACAACGTCTCCATGGCCATGGGATCGATGCCCCCGGCGAAGGGTTCGTCCAAGATGCGGAGTTCGGCGTCGGGGAGGAAGGCGGCAATGAGGCCAGTCTTCTTGAGCATGCCCAGGGAGAGTTTCTGCCAGGGTTTGTTCCAGTGGCCGGTCATGTTCATGCCGGCTGCGAGGCGTTTGACGCGTTCGAGGAAGTCAACCTTGGGTACGCCGTAGATTTGCGCGAAGAAGCGGAGAAATTCGTACGGCGTGAGGCTCTCGCCGAACGCGGGCTCGGCCAACAGAAATGTCGACCTTTTGCGAATTTCGAAATTGTCGCGCCAGCGGTCGAGGCCGAACACGCGCACATGGCCCTGTTGCGGCAGCACCATGCCGCCGAGGAGCGAGAGGAGTGTCGTCTTGCCCGCGCCGTTCGCCCCAATGACACACAACACTTCGCCCCGGGGGATTTCGAGGCTCACGCCGTCGACCGCCCATTCGCGGCCGTAGCGGAAGCGCAGTCCGACGGCTTCGATGGCTATGGAGTCAGGCATGCGGTCTCCCGGGTGTGTGCTCCGGGGGAGAATACTGGAACGCGGGGAATTTATTCACTGGGGATGGGGGAACGGCGTTGGCTGATGGGATTCAGCGTGATTGGTGTAGGGTAATGGGAAGTATGGGAAGCATGGGAAGCATGGGAGTGATGGGATGGCGCGTTCGAAGGATTCTAGTGGTACTGATCGGACCAAGGGAGACGAAGGTTCTAAGACCTCCCATGATTCCCCTGCTTCCCATTCGTCTCATCCGATCATCCCGCCGCATGGCGACTATCAGACGCTTCTCTCCTATCAAAAGGCAGAGGTCGTGTATGACATCACGTTTCGCTTCGCCCACAAACACCTTGCGAAGGGCGATCGAACGATCGACCAAATGATCCAGTCATCTCGATCGGGCAAACAGAACATTCTGGAGGGTAGTAAAGCTGGACTTACCTCGACTGAGATGGAAATCAAGCTGACGAACGTCGCGCGTGCGAGTCTTGAGGAACTACTGGCGGATTATCGGGACTATCTACGAGTTCGCGATCATGCAATTTGGGAAAAAGAATCGCGCGAGGCGCGCTTCGTCCGGCAAATGGGTCGCAAAACACCTCAATCGTACGAGTTGTATCGGGATCTTGTGGAGTCGCGGCCGCCGGAAGTTGTCGCGAACTTGACCATCTGTCTCATCCATCAGACGAACTACCTGATTGACCAGCAGTTGCGTGGGCTCGAGAAACGATTTCTCGACAACGGCGGTATCCGTGAACGCATGACTCGGGCACGGATCGAGAACCGAAACAATTCACGACGATAGGAACCTTACACAGCCTGTTTTTCACACCACTGCCGCGTAAAAATTCGCCAGCGTCTCGATGACGTAGTCCTGTTGTTGCGGGGTGAGTTCGGGGAAGATGGGGAGCGCGAGGGTGGATTCGGCGGCGGCTTCGCTGTGGGGGAAGTCGCCGGGGGCGTGGCCGAGGTTGCGGAAGCACTCCTGCAAGTGCAGCGGCAACGGGTAATAAATTTCGTGGCCGACGCCGTTCGCCGTGAGGTACGCGCGCAGCGTCTCGCGCCGGCCCGGCGCGCGGACGACGTACTGGTTGTACGTGTGGTGTTCGCGGCCAAACACCGCGCGCGGCGTCTGCAATCCCTCAAGCTTTAGTTCCGCGTCGTATCGCTCCGCGTTCTTCCGCCGCATGTCGGCCCAGCGGTCAAGGTGCGGCAATTTCACGAGCAGCACGGCCGCCTGAATCGGGTCGAGCCGGA
>CAYUZD010000067.1:0-13157 GCA_964449475.1 uncultured Nitrospirales bacterium | reverse complement strand
GTTTCTTCTCTCGCTTGCCCGTGCTGAGGCCGGGCGTGCCGCGCTCGACGACGAAGGCGCTGATGCCGCGGCTGCCGTCGCCGTCGCTGGTGCGGGCCATGATGACGTAGGTGCCGGCGCGTTCGCCGTTCGTGATGAATTGTTTCGTGCCGTTGAGGACGTAGTGGTTGCCGTCGAGCACGGCGAGCGTGCGCAGCGCGGCGGCGTCGGAGCCGGAGCCGGGCTCGGTGAGGCACCACGCGCCGATTTGGTCGCCGGCGGCGAGCGCGGGCAGGTACTTTTTCTTTTGCGCGTCGTTACCGCCGATGAGGATGTGGGAACAGCAGAGTCCGTTGTGCGCCTCGACGGCGAGACAGAGGCCGCCGTCGTGCCGCGCGAGCTCCTCGAGGACGATGGCGAACATAGTGTGCGTGCCGCCGGCGCCACCGTACTCGGCGGGAATGAGGATTCCCATGAACCCCTGGTCGCCGAGCTTCTTGATGAGCGCGTCGGGATAGTACGCGGCCTGGTCCCACTCGGCGGCGTGCGGCGCGATGTGATCGTCGGCGAACTTGCGCGCGGTGTCGCGGAGCAACTCGTATTCTTCGGGCAGACTGAAATCCATGGCAACGACTCCGGGGAAATGGCTAGGACGGGAACGGGGCATTTTGCCACCGGCGGAAATGTCGGTCAATCAAGCGGTTAACGCGGGAGGGCGTGGCGAGTGGCGCGGTGTCACATTTGCGGGGAGTAGATTGGCCGTGCGGCATTGTTTAATGGAGATGGAGGGTCAGGCATAATCCCGCCTCCCTTTTCGCCTAGCGAGGGTGAATTCTGTGAGCCGATCGCGTGCGTACACGCGCCACCAGCGTCGGCGTTCGATTGAACGTGTCCGGCGGAACACCGCGCACTGGGGGCCTGCGCCGAGCGAGAGATCGATCCGGCGGATGGCGCGGTTCCGCGGGGTGTGTTCGTGCGGCCTGTGCAAGCCGTGGAAGCGCGCGGGGAACGGGAAGGGGCGGTGGGACGGTGTGAAACAGATGCAGCGCGGTGGCGAGGATGGAGATTGATCAGCGGAGGAGATTGCTTCGTCGCGTCGGTCTCGAAGGACGCGCGACCGGATCCCGCTCCTCGCAGCGGCGGGAAGGCGATACCCTTTGAAATCACTACAGGCTTAAGCTGGACTTCGCTTAAGCCTGCCACACAACGAGGTTTGGGTGTGAGATGGGAGTACGGCCATGAGTGAAGCGACGACGATAGCGGGGATGCTGAAGTCGGTGGTGGACGGGCCGGCGTGGCATGGTCCGAGCGTGATGGAGCTGATTGACGCGATGTCGGCCGAGCAGGCGCGGCGCAAGCCCGTGAAGGACGGGCACAGCGTGTGGGAAGTGCTGCTGCACATGATCGCGTGGCAGGAGTACGCGTTGCGTGTGCTGGACGGCGGTGACGCGACGGCGCTGGACGGCGAGGCGGACTGGCCGCGCGTGCCGGAGCCGCCGACGGAGACGGCGTGGGACACGGCGAAACGTAAGTTCGAGGGCGGGATGCGCGAATTGCGCGAGCGGATCATTCATCTTGACGAGGCGCAGTTGCGGACGCGCGTGCAAGGGCGCGATTTTCCACTGAAGGTGTTGCTGCACGGACTGGTGCATCACAACGTTTACCACTGCGGGCAGATAGCGCTGATGAAAAAGGCGTGACGCATGGTTGTGTTAAAATACATCGGTCAGATGGAGCGCAAGCCATGAAATACACCCGCATCACCATCGAAGCGCAAAAAATGGGCGGTGCTCCATGCATTCGCGGCCTCCGAATCCCCGTCGCAACGGTCGTGGCATTGGTCGCGGAAGGAATGACCGCCGATGAAATCCTCGCTGACTATCCAGACCTCGAACGCGAGGACATTCCCGAGGCCTTGCATTTCGCCGCGGAGGCAGTGGCAGAGCGCGAAATCCCCATCATCGCTCCGTGAAGTTCCTCATCGACAATGCGCTCTCTCCGCGCGTCGCGGCGCTCTTGAGCGAACACGGGCACGACGCTGTACATGTGCGTGCCTATGGGCTTGCAGAGTCAGACGATGACGCAGTGTTGTCGCGGGCGATTGACGAGCAACGCGTAATCGTCACAGCAGACGGCGATTTCTCGGCGATGCTTGCCCTGTTTCGCCTGGATACGCCTTCCGTGATATTCGTCCGGGAGGACGGGCCACATCGCGCAGACCGACTTACCGAAATACTTTTGAATCATCTCGATACTCTTAGGAACTCGCTCGATGAAGGAAGCCTCGTTGTGCTGCGCAAAGGCCGATTTCGTATTCGGCGGTTACCGATCCTGCCCAAATGAATCGATTAACGCGACTGAATTAACAGTGATTCAGAACGATCCGCGCGACTTCGTCGGGGACTTCCTGGGGGATGAAGTGGCTGGGGCCGTGGAGTTCGATGTATTGGCAGCGGCGGTAGCGGGGTCGCTGGAGCTGAGCCAGGTGGCGGACGTTGCTGTTGTCGCTGGTGACGAGCGTTACGTCGAAGTCGAGATCGCCGAGGTGGTCGTAGAGATCGGTCGAGCCGCTGTGCGCGAAGGTGTCGGCTTCGATGTCGCGCGGGCACTTGAGTTCGACCCGGCCGTCTTCGCGGTCCCTCAGACCAAAGTTCACGTAGGCGTCGAGTGCGCGGGGATCCCAGTCGCCGAGCGGCGGGCGTGAGGCCCAACGGGCGCGGGCGGCGTCGCGGCTCTCGAAGACATCGCGGCGGCGTCGCGCGAGTTCGGCGAGGGGATTGTCCGCGCGGAAAAATTCCGCCGGGCCGATGATGGGGTCGATCAGGACGACGCGGGAGAATGTGCCGGGGCGGAGCCATTCGGCGTATGCGATTTGCGCGGCGCCGGCGGAATGGCCGACACCGAGGATGGGGCGCGCGAGCCCGAGCGCATCGATGACGGCGTTCAGATCGTGGCCGGTGTTGATCCAGGTGTAGGCGCCGGGGCCGCGCGGTTTGCCGGAGTCGCCGTGGCCGCGCGTGTCGTGGGCGTAGACGTGGAAGCGCTCGAGCAGCGGCGGGACGAGCGGATCCCACACACGCGAGACGGTGCCGGTGCAGTGGGCGAGCATGAGCGGCGGGCCGTGGCCGCCGTAGTCCCAGACGCGGATGCTGACGGCGTTGTGGCCGGGGAGGTCGCGGGGCGTGGGGGTGAGCATGGGTCTAATGGGTCAGATGGGTCATATGGGAGTTGTGGGAAGAATGGGAGGTATGGGTTTGTGTGGGATGGGCGACTGCGGCGCTTGGTCTAAGAGATTGCTTCGTCGCACAGTTCGCTCCTCGCAATGCCGGATGGAAGTTGTTGGTGTGGGGGCACAGGCTTAAGCTGGACTTCGCTTAAGCCTGCCACAGGTTGGTTAGTGGTTGGCTTCGAGCCAGCGTTGGCAGTCGATGGCGGCCATGCAGCCGCTGCCGGCGGCGGTGATGGCCTGGCGGTAGACTTTGTCTTTGACGTCGCCGGCGGCGAAGACGCCTTCGATTTTGGTGTAGGTCGAGTCGGGTTTGGTGATGAGGTAGCCGGTTTCGTCCATGTCGAGGACGCCCTTGAAGAGGCCGGTGTTGGGTTTGTGGCCGATGGCGGCGAAGTAGCCGGTGCATTCGATGTCGCGCGTCTTGCCGGAGTTCACGTCCTTGATGCGGACGGCGGTGACGCCGGTGCCGTCGTTGCCGAGGACTTCGTCGATGACCGTGTTCCACTCGGCGACGATTTTGGGGTGCTTGACGGCGCGGTCGGCCATGATCTGGCTTGCGCGGAACTTGTCGCGGCGATGGATGATGTGGACTTTGGAGGCGTAGTTGGCGAGGAAGAGGGACTCTTCCATCGCGGTGTCGCCTCCGCCGACCACGACGACGGGCTTGTTGCGGAACCGGGGCAGGGCGCCGTCGCAGGTGGCGCAGGCGGACACGCCCATGTTCATGAACTTCTGTTCGGACTCGATGCCGAGGTACTTGGCGCTGGCGCCGGTCGCGATGATGATGGATTTGGTTTCGAGTTTTTCGTCCTCGCACCAGACGGTGAAGGGGCGCTTCGACAGATCGACTTTGGTGGCGGTCTTGTTCTGCACGCGCGCGCCGAAGCGTTCGCACTGTTTGCGGAGGTCGTCCATCATGTCGGGGCCGGTGACGCCTTCGGGGTAGCCGGGGTAGTTCTCGACTTCGGTGGTGGTCATGAGTTGGCCGCCGGGGAGAAACTCCTGGCCCATGAGCGGGTCGCCGGCAAGTACGAGGGGATTGAGGTTGCCGCGGGCGGTGTAGAGCGCGGCGGTGTACCCGGCCGGGCCGGAGCCGATGATGATGACGTTTTCCATGCTGGTCTCCCGATGCTCGCCGCGGCGAGGGGACGCGGGGTCCGGCGCGGCGAACGCGGAGTATATAGAACGCGCGTTTGGCCGGACAATTCCCGTCGGTGCGCATGGCGCGGGGTTTGACGGTGTGCGCGGGTGTTACGTATACTCGTGCGCCTGAACGACTTGCGCCGCGCCCGCGGCGCGCTTGTGCCGAGGTAGCTCAGTTGGTTAGAGCGCTGGATTGTGGATCCAGAGGTCGCGGGTTCGATCCCCACCCTCGGTACCACTTACTTTCTTTTTGGGAAAAAAGAAAGTAAGCAAAGAAAAACCGACAATTGGGATCAAGGGCGTTGTTGTTTTTGGTGGGGTAGTGCCTGGCAGCGCCGTGTTTTGGTCGGGGTACTTGCTTAGACCCACTTCTAGGTGGTTTTTCCTTCCCAAAGTACTTCGTACGTGCGCATTCGTTTGGTGTGGTGCAGGAACTCGGGGTAGGCGGAATCTCGCTTGAGGTAGTGGTGCCAGGCCCGGGCGCTGATGGCGGGTCGGGTGTGGCGAGGACGATTATGGGTGTTGGATTGAACCCACGCCGCACGGATGGTGCTGCGAAGGTATGAATGCGGAATCGGCTGTTGGGTCAAGCCGATTGGGAGTGTCTCCGTGAGTATCGAGATTGAATCGTACACGCCTAGCCATTTGGAGGCCATTGTGGAGTTGTCGCTCCGCGCTTGGGAACCGGTGTTCCGATCCATCGAAAAGGAGATGGGGCCCGAGAAGTACCGGCAGTATTATCCTGACTGGCGCGCGAGTCAGGAAGCGGCCGTCCGTTCGGTTTGCGGCAACGAGAAGATGCCGACCTGGACCGCGCTCGATCGCGGCCGGCCCGTCGGGTTCGTCGGCGTCAAGCTTCACACGGACGACGGCATGGGCGAGATATACATGGTCGCGGTCGATCCCGATTCACAACGCCGCGGGATCTCCGCTCGCTTGATCGAGACGGCCGTTGATTGGATGAAACGGCAGAATCTCAAGATGTGCATTATCGACACGGGAATGGACTCAGGACACGCGCCCGCGCGGCGCGCGTATGAAAAGCTCGGGTTCGATATGTGGCCGGTGGCGCGGTTTTACAAAGAGATCTAGCGCTGGCGCCGGGTTTACCATAGACTCGCGGCGTCGCGAGTGCAGAGATCGTGGGATTTCACGTATCAAGAAGGGTGGTCTATGAATCCGAACAAGGCGCTTTGGGAGAAGGGTGACTTCACGCGGATCGCGCGGACGATGCGTGGGAGCGGCGAGGCGTTGGTGGCGAAATTGGGTGTGAAGCCGGGGATGAAGGTGTTGGACCTCGGGTGCGGGGACGGGACGACGGCGATTCCCGAGGCGCGCCTGGGTGCGGACGTCCTGGGGGTGGATATTGCGAGCAACCTGGTCGCGGCGGGGAACGCGCGGGCGAAGGCGGAGGGGTTGACTAACCTGCGGTTTCAGGAGGGGGACGCGACGGACCTGAAAGGCATCGCGGACGAGTCGTTCGATCTGGTGGTGACGATTTTCGGGGCGATGTTCGCGCCGAAGCCGGGCGATGTAGCGAAGGAGATGGTGCGCGTGACACGGCGCGGCGGGCGGATCGTGATGGGGAACTGGATTCCGGGTGACCCGACGCTCGTGGCGCAGATCTTGAAGATCAGCGCGGCGTATTCGCCGCCACCGCCGGAGGGGTTCGTGAGCCCGATGTTGTGGGGTGTCGAGGACGAGGTGGTGAAACGGTTTGCGGCCGCGGGGATCAAGCCCGAGCAGGTTTCGTTTTCGCGCGAGACGTTTACGTTCGAGGATTCGCGTACGCCGAGCGACATTCTGGCGGATTTCCGGATGTATTACGGTCCGACGATGAACGCGTTTGACGCGGCAGCGAAGAACGGGCGGGATGCGGATTTGCAGAAGGAGTTGGACGCGTTGTTCAACAGCCAGAACAAGAGCGGCGCGAAGGGCACGTCGAAGATTCCCGCGACGTTCCTGTTGGTGACGGTGAAGAAGTAGCCTGGTGTCGCCGGATTAGCGCTTGGTCGAGTTTTGTGGATTCGAGGCGCGGGGGTTGGGTGACTGGTGGATGAGATCCTTCGCTTTGCTCAGGATGACAGTGGGGGCGGAGGCGGCGGGTTGAGGTTGGAAATTAGATCGTGACTTCGCGGGTGCGGCCGGTGGTGTCTAGCCGGCCGCATCCTTTTTGTTCGGCGAGGTGGAGGTAGTGGGGGAGATCGTCGTCGCGTTTGAGGCAGTGGCGGTAGGCCCAGGCGTCGGCGGCGACGGGGTCGAGCGCGGCGAGGACGACGTCGCCGGGGTCCACGTTGGAGACGTCGCCGCCCGTGGGGCCGTTGCGTGCGAGGACGCGGGTGCCGTCGATGATGGTGAGTGTGGGGCGGACGACGAGCGCGAGGTCGGAGATGACCTCGTGGATTTGGTCGTGGAATCGGTTGCGCGTGCCGGCGAGCATGCCCATCCAATTCTTGAGTCCGATGGAGGCCTTGGTGAGGACGTGGTCCTTCACGGGGCAGAGGCCGATGACTTTGTCGGCGCCTTCGAAGGGCCGGGCGAAGATGGGCCAGTTGTCGAGTAATGTCGCGCCGGGGGTGTGCGCGGTGCGGATGAAGCGTTCGTGCGGGAGGATGACGGTCGCGCCGGCGGCTTCGGCCGCGGGGCCGATGCCCGTGGTGCGGAAACAGTCGGCCGGACTTTCGATGGGGTTATCGGCGATGCGGACCTCGAGCGCGCGGGCGTCGTCGAGGAGGATGCGGACGAGTTCGGCGACCATTTCGGGGTCGGACGTGGCGCCAAGGATGGCCCATCGGTCGAACGCGACGTTGGGTTTCACGAGGACGGTCTCGCCGGGCTTGACATAGTGTTCGATACCGCCGACGGCGTCGAGCGCGGCCTTGAGGAGCGCGCGTTTTTCGTCGCGGGTGAACGAGTCGCCGGAGCGTCGCGTGCCGCGAGCGATGCCGATGTCGTGCGGGACGCGGGTAGGTTTGGCGACGCGATAGCTGGGGAGTTGAAACGGCGCGACCGGCGGGATGTCGCGCGCGCCGGTGGCGTCCTTGAGCGAGAGCGGGGCGTTCTCAGGTGCGAACGCGAGATAGCCGATGCCGGCGGTTGCGGCACCGGCGAGCGCGGTGCGCTGGATGAAGGCTCGCCGGGTAAGTGGGGACGCTTCGTAGCCGGGTTGCCGGTCGGGCCTGAGCCGAGTCGTCATCGCCATGACCTTTCGCCGGGCGTGGCGGAGTGGCGCGAATTTCGAGGATAGTGTACGGGAAACGGGCGTCGTTCGTCGAAGAGCTGGCTTCGTCGCGCCGGTCGCACAGAACGCGCGACCTTACACCCGCTCATCGCGATGACAGGCGGACCAAATCCTGGGGAGTTATCACGTTCGTTCCCTTGCCCGATCGAAACGGAATGCGCTCGTCCCGTAGGGACGACTGAGGATGAAGCCGTGACGCCGTCCCAGTCGTCCCTACGGGACTGGATAGCCTTGGTTATCGCTTGACCCGGCGTTGAAACGCCGGGTTACTATCACGATGTCCCTCCGGGACTAACTTCGGTTTACGCGAGGGAACGAATGCGATAATTCCCAAATCCTGCCTTGGCCTGTTACATCAATCGTTTCCCCGCATCCCCTCAATGCACTTCTGCATCGACAATGTTCACCAGTCCTGATGAGGGATGCTTCGCGACCACCGCCGCGACGTAACCCTTCACCTTCCGCGTCGCCTGCACGTCGTTCCCGTCGTCCGCCGCGGCCGCCACGATGGCCCGCGCCGCCGGAGTGTGTTTCCGCGCCAACAGTATCTTCACTGGTTTGTCGCAACACGCCACCAGCAGTTCCGTCACTTCCCCGCCCGCGATCCGGTCCTGCCTCGCGCCGATGATCTCGATCGGCGCGTGCGGCATCATAAGAATCATCAGGTGTTCGCGATCCTCGATCGTCAGCACCACGCCCTTCGCCTGCAAGAATGTCTGCGCGTTCTCCCAGCCCGGTTCCGTCTCGGATGCCGCCTTCAACTCCGCCAGCGACTCCGCCGCGAGAATCACGTTCGGCTCTTCCGGCGAATCGAACAGTCCCGCGACATCCGACAACACGAACGCCAGCGCCGCCGCGGCCGCCAGCGTCGTCCCCGCCAGCACCCATCGCCGCGCCGGCCCACGCCGTATCGCGTCCTCCGTCTCCAGTGCCGACGCCCGCACGCGCTGCCACAGCTCCGCCGGACATGGCACCGCGCCCCGCATCCGCTCCGACAATGCGCGCTCAAGCCGCATCTCGGATGTCAGCCGCGCCCGTTCCGGCTCCGTCAGCGACGATTCGAACTGCGCGGCCTCGCACGCGGACAACTCGCCATCCACGTACGCCTGCCACATCTGTTCCCGGTCTCTGTTCATACGCGCGTCGTGCTCCCGTGTTCATCGCCCGGGCGGGTGCCCTCGTCGTCCCGCAGCCGCACCCGCGGAAACTTCACGATCCCGCGTTCGCGCGCATACTCGCCCAGTTCCCGCCTCAGTTTCCGCCGCCCGCGCGCCAGGTGCGTCATCACCGTGCCCACGGGTATCTCCATGATCTCCGCAATCTCCTGGTAGGAGAACCGCTCCACGCCGCGCAGCAGCAACGCCGTACGTTGCGACGTCGATAATCCCCGCAACGCGCGGTACACCTCGTCCCCCACCATCTCGAGCAACGCTTCCGGGTCATCGACGACGTCGTACACCTCGACCCGGTCGGGCGCGCTCGCCTCGCGCGCCTCGTCCGTGTCGAGGCTGGCAAACGCCCGGCCCGTCTCCCGGTTCGCCACATACACCTTGTTCAGCAGAATCCGGAACATCCACGCGCGGAAATTTGTCCCCGGCGTGAATTTCCCGCGGTTCTCGTACGCCGCCAACACCGCCTGCGCGAACACGTCATCGGCCACGCCCGAGTCCCACACGTTCCGCAAAATGAACCGGTAGAACTCGTCCCGGTGCTGCGCAATCTTCTCGAGAAACTCGTCCCCCTGCGCAGCATCCCCCCGCCGCGCCGCCCACGGCCAAACACCCCCACGTCTCGCCCTGGTCACTGGCATCGAAGTTTCCGTGTGGCAGGGTCAAGCAGAGTGTGCTTGGCCGCGTTCCCGCGATCACGCGCAAACCCCCGCCGCTCCATACGCGTCTGCCGCTTCACTGCGCCGCCATCGCCGGCGACAACCCCGCCGACAACATCTCCCGCATCAATCGCCGGCCCCGGTGCAACCGCGACATCACCGTGCCCAACGGACACTCCAGCTCCGCCGCGATCTCCTTGTACGACATGTCCTGCAAGTCCGCCATGATCACGGCCCGCCGGTGCGTGTCCGGCAGCGCCTCGATCGCCTTCCGCGTCGCGTCCCCCAGAAACTCCAACAGGTCCTCCGCGCGCCGAGACGCCGGCACAAAACCCATCTCCCGGTCTGCACCCACCTCCGGCGCGATCTCCGCGTCCGCTAGTTCGACCTCCATCGGCCGCCGCGCCTTCCGCCGGTAATTGTTGATGAACGTGTTCCGCAAAATCGTCAGCAGCCACGCCTTCAGATACGTTCCCGGACGATAATGATCGTGGAACCGCAACGCGCGCACCATCGCGTCCTGTAATAGGTCCTTTGCGTCCGCGGCGTTCCGCGTCAGGTGCAGCGCCGCCGCATACAACACGTCCATGTGCTCGACCAGTTGCCGCTCAAACTCCGCGTCCCGTTCCACTGCCTCGCTGACACCCACTTCCGCAGCCATACCCCACGGCCTCCGAATACAGGTCCCCGGCCAACCCGCCCAGCCCAGGCGGATCGACCGACACTCACTGTATTCGCGGCCACGCCGGCCACAAGTCATGTCTCAAACGGTGAATCGGCACAACTCGTTACGCGACAAGGGTTTGATTGACACAAAAGACAACGAATCAAACGAAACAGTCTATCCTGTTTCCTTCGTTGCCTTCTGATCAATCCGCGGCCGTTCCTACCCCTTCTTCAGCTCCTCCTCCCACTTCACGAACGCCGCCTTGTGCATGTTCGGCAGCAGAATCTCCCACTCCCCGATCGGTGTAGGCGGCGTATACGTCTGGAACACTTCCTCCGCCGGCGTCCCGGCCGCGTACGCCTTGCGCGCCGTCGCCTCGATGTCTTCCAGCAACCCGATGTACCGCGCGACGTCGCCCTCGCCCGCCACTCCGCCATGCCCCGGCACATATGTCGCTCCCGCGTCGCCCAGCAGCGCCCGGCAGTTCGCCTCGAGTTCCGACGGAATCGCATCCACATAATTCGGGAACATCCCGTTCCAATACAGGTCCCCGCACCACGTGATTTTCGGATCGACCAGCTCGACGCTCAGATCACTCGGCGTGTGGCCCCTACGCGGCGCCAGCTTCACCGCGCGCCCGCCGAGATCGAGTTCCGTCGGGCCGCTCTCGCTCACCACCATGACATCGGACATCTGGTCGGGCTTCAGCTTGCCGCGCACGGTCTCCGTCACGACGACCTTCGGCATCGCACCGCCGCCCGCGTACCCGCCCACACCGCCGATGTGGTCGTTGTGAAAGTGCGTCATCACCACGTGCGTCGGCGCGCGGCCCGCGACGCTCTCCGCCACCTCCCGCAGCCACGTCGCTCCCGCCGGATTCATGAATCCCTCGATCGCCAGCACCGCGTCCTTGCCCGCGATGATTCCCCCGTTCGACACTGTCGTGAACTGTCCACCTTGCGGCGTCGAGATCACGGCCCACGCGCCCTCGGCAACCTTCTCCACTCGCGCGAACTTCGTCTCCGCCACGACCTCACGCGCCGCCGCCGCGAACGCCCGCTGCTGCACCGCCGTCGCGGCCGCCAGCGCCGCCGCCACATACGCCCCGCAGCTCAATGTCCCCTTCAGGAACGCCCTTCGCGTCATCCCGCCGCACGCCGCGTCGCCCGGATGTACATCGCACACGGTCCAATCCCTCCCTTTTTGCGCCCACAATAGCACCCTCTCCCTCACGGAATCCCCGGATTGCCCGTTAGATCGGCCTGCTTGATCAATTGCCGGGTCTGGCATAGTCTAGATCCGGCTGCGAGTTTGTTCCGCCCAGGACATACCGATGAACCTGCGTGCGTCAACGAGAACCCGGTTCCAGTTCTGGCTGCTGCCTCTGTTCGGCGTCACGCTCGTCGCGCTGCTCGTCGCGGTTACGCGCGGCGGTGACAACGCCCCGCGCACGATCACCCTCGCGTCCGAGCTGATCCCCGATTCCCCTGCCATTTCGCGCGAGCTCGACCCGCTCGTCCACGTGGACGCGACCGACTACGGCAACGCGCGTCACGTCGTCGCCGATCGAAATGGCGCGCTCATGCTCGCGTACGTCGATCTCGACGGCAGCTCGTCCGCCATCGTCTTTTTTCACTCGCTCGACGAGGGCCGTTCCTGGAAAGTCAGCACCGATCGCATCGGCCCGGGCGCGCTCCGGCCCGCGCTCGCCTACGATCCCGTCAGCGACAAGCTCCACGTCCTCTACCACGCCGGCGGCAGCGACGAACGCTCCGATGCCCGCTACCGGCGCTACACCATCGCGCGCAACGCCTCCGGCCAGATCGATCGGCTCGCGTTCGAGGGCGAACTCGTCCTCCACGCGCGCAATTCCAGCCGCGGCGCGCTCCTCTGGACGCCCGACGGCGGCCCGCACGGTTCCGTCGTCGCCGCATGGACCGCGTTCGACGGCGCCGCCCGCCGCGACATCCGCGTCACGATGCGCGCGCTCTCGAATGACGCCACCGACTTCCGCGCCGCCTCGTGGTCCAGCCCGGACGGCGCGCCGGACAAGGTGCCCGACGCGAAAGACGCCGCCGTCCCCGTTGACGTCGTCGGAATCGAGACCTCGACTCCGATCCCCCGTTCGTACCAGGGCCAGTTCCACCGTCTGGGCCTCGCCGGGCTTGTCCAGCGCCAACATCCCGACGCCGCGCACGCCCGCGACCTCTACGTTGTCTACACCCTCATCGGCCCGCCGGACGCCACGTGGAAATGGACCAAGGCGGACTGGAATCCCGGCGCCGCGCTCTGGAGCGGCACGCAGGGTTGGACCAAGCCGCAGCGGGTCAACGCCGGCAACTTCGATCGCGGCCGAGTCGAAAAAGAACTCACGCTCTCGACGATCTACGACGACGCGAACGACATTGTGTGGTTCGCTGCGGCCCATTTCGTGCCCGATTCCGCCGGTGCGAGTGGTCACGACACGGTCTCGCTGTTCTCCATCCTGCCCGACGACTCGCTCGGCGAACCGCATGAGGTCTATTCCGTCCGCGACGAAACGACCCGCCACCCGATGACGTCCTTGGCGCTCGACGTCTCCGGCGGCGACAGTGTGCTCTACGTCGCCTACACCACCGGTCACGAGCCCGATTTCGACGGTCACCTCTGGCTCCGGCCGTACTCAATCGATCGCGGTTTCGGCCAGCCCATAACGCTCTACAAGGCCGCTCCGTCGAACTACGCCAGCCTGCTCGAGCGCAGCCTCAACCACCGTCTGCACGGCATTTTCCGCACGCAGCCAAATGACTACGCGGCGCGATACGTCACCGTCGCTCTCCCCGATTTTCCGGCACCGCCGCCCGCCTCCGCAGGCGCGTCAACGACTGACTAACCCCCCACCGATGCCCCGCGCCCGCATTGCCGTCGTCGCCGTAGCGCTGTTCATCGCCGTTTCGTCCGCTGCGGACCCCGTCACGCTGCGCGTCATGTCGTTCAACCTCTGGCGCGGCGGCACGGGCGGCGGGCACCCGCTCGAACAGACCGCCGAGGTCATCCGCGCCGCGCGCGCCGACATCGTCGGCATCCAGGA
>CAYUZD010000066.1:0-13187 GCA_964449475.1 uncultured Nitrospirales bacterium | reverse complement strand
TCGGCTTGCCCGAACCATCCACCACCTTGCCGCTGATCGACGCCGCTCCCGCCGGAATTGCCATGGCGGCGATCGCGAGCGTCATCAGCCCCGTTGTAAATTTACGCATGAATCTCCCATCCTCCTCGTTATTTGTTTTGAAGGCACAAGTGCCGTCAGCCCGAACTGGAAACCCCATCATAGCGCGCGGAACCCGATTCAGCAACCGCGTCAAACCCGGCCAAACCAGCCCGTTCAGCGGCCTCCCGACCGCTCTGCGAGCCATTTCTGCACGTCCGCCTCGGGCTCCACGATCACCACGCCGCTCATGCTGTAGTGTCCGACGCCGCAGAGCTGCGAGCAGACGATCTGGAATCCCCGTGTCTCGTCGCCAGTGACCTCGCGCAGTTCCGCCGTGGTCATTGTCGGGGTGAAATGGATCGGAATGCTCATGCCCGGGATGGTGTCGTGCTTGACGCGGAACTCCGGCACCGCGAACGAATGCACGACGTCCTTGCTCGTCAGATGGAGGAACGCGGGCCGATCCACCGGCAAACGGAGGATTTTCGACTGGATGTCGTCCTTCCCGGCCTCGTCCGCCGGATCGATGCCGACTGGGTTGATCTCGTCGTCCAGGAACTCGATTGCTGTGCGCCCGAAGCGGCCGTCCGGCCCGGGATAGTGAATGTTCCACGCGAACTGCTGCGCGACGACGCGCGCCTCGAACGGATTGTCCGACGGCTTCGGCAGGGCATCGACCTCCGCAATCCAGAACGGGATCGACACGCCGACCAACAGCACGATTTCGATCACGGCCACCGCCGCTTCGAGATACGTCGAACGGTGGGAGCGCACGCCTGCGTGATCGGCGCCGGGATTCCTCTTGCGCCGGAACTGAATGAGGCAGTAAATGAAGTAGATGCCCCAGCCGACAAACAGGACCAACATCAGCACATGAACGAACAGAATCAGCCGATCGATCTTCGCGCCGTGTTCCGACGCGAGCAGCGGCATCCCGAGCCAGTCACCCATGATGCAATTCCACGCTCGCCGGTCCCGCTTGGTCACCATCCGTCACGGGGACGGCCCGGCGCGACTTGCGCCAGATGACAAACGCCGCGCCGATCATGACCAGAAACAGCGAGTACGTGACGCCGAGCAGCGTCAGTATCGCGGCGTTCATTCCTTTGGTCTGCGGATCGTCCGGCGCGCCGAAACACGTCGCACACGCCCACACGTGGGAATCCGCCAGCAACGCGGCGACGGCGATCGACACGGCGCTCGCGCGTTTCATAGGTAGCCCAAGCCCTTCACGCGGCGAATGAAGCGCACCCCGTACACGAGCAGCGCCACGACGCCGATCGCGCCCAGCGCCGCGCCCACGCCCGCCGCGGCGTTCTCGGTGCGCGAGAGTTCGCGCGCGCACCACAACGTGAACACACCGCTGAGCAGGGTACTCACGGTGATGAAGATGATGTGAAACGCTTTGAGCGACATGTTAATGCTCCGCGGCGGCTTCAACCGGCGCGACAACGACGTGTTCGGTCCCGTCGATCGTGTCGCGCTGCCCGAACAGTGTCAACCCGGCCAACGCCGCGACAAACACCACGCACAGTCCCAGCGTCCAGCGCACCCACGGACCGTCCTGCCCCGCGTGCATCATGGCGAACACGACCACAAGCACCTGCACCGCCGCGATCGCGAGCACCGCGGCGACGTTCGCCTGGCCGGCCAGCACCGAGCCGGCGGACATCAGCGCTAGCGCGAGGACAATCACGAAGGCGATGAGATGCGCACGCGTGCGTTTGCGGACGTCGTCAGGCGTCATGCGAGGCTCCTACGTCAAATACAGCGCCGGAAACAGGACCAGCCACACGAGATCGACGAAGTGCCAATAGAGCCCGGTCACTTCGATGCGATTCGTGAATTGTTCCGGCGCCGTGGTCCACAAGCGCCTGCCGAACAGGAAATGCCACGCGCAGACCAGGATGCCGGCCGCGAGGTGCAGCACGTGCAGGCCGGTCAGCGCGAAATAGATCGCGTAGAAGACGCTCGTCGAGGGATAGTGGCCGTGGCTGAATTTGTCGCCGTACTCGTACGACTTGATCGCGAGGAACGCGACGCCCAGCGCCATGGTGAAGCCCAGAAAACGGCGGAACTTCGCGAAATCGTCCAGTTTCAGCGCGAGCCAACTCATCACCATCGTCATCGACGACGTGATCAACAGCACGGTGTTTACCGTCGCGAGCGGCACGTTGAGCACGTCCGCGCCGCGCGGCCACTCCGCCGATCCCTCGCGCAGGAACACGTACGCCGAAAACATCCCGCCGAACAGCATGATCTCGGAAGCGAGGAACAGCCACATGCCGAGTTTGCCGTTGTACAGGCCGGTGTCCGGCCGGGGTTTGATCGTGTACGGGATGTCCACGGTTACGTCGCCTCCGCTTCGAACTGCGGCGTGTAGTCCTTCGGCGCGCCGGGCGCGCTGTACTCGTACGGTCCGCGATACACAGTTGGCGGCTCGACAAAGTTGCCGTGGGCGATCGGCGGAGACGGCGCCGCCCACTCGACCGTCGTCGCGTCCCACGGATTGCTCTCGACCTTCTTGCCGAACCAGATGCTCCAGAACAGGTTGACGATGAACGGAATCTGCACCACCGCGAGTGCGAACGCCGAATGCGTCATCGCCTTGTTTAACACGAGAACGTCCTGCGCGTGCGCATAGTTCGCGCCGCCGTCAAACAGCCGCCGGTTCACCCCCGCCAGACCCTGGATGAACATCGGCATGAAAATCCCGTTCATGAACAGCAACGACGGCCAGAAGTGAATCTTGCCGAGCAGTTCGCTCATCCGTCGCCCCGTCACCTTCGGAAACCAGAAGTATACGCCCGCAAACAGGGCGAAAATCGTGCCCGGCGCGACGACGTAGTGGAAATGTCCGATGACGTAATACGTGTCGTGCAATTGAATGTCCGACGCCGCGAGTCCCAGCGGCAGCCCGGTCAGCCCGCCGATCGCGAACATGGGTAGGAACGCCAGCGCGAACAGCATCGGCGTCGTGAACCGGATCGAGCCGCCATGAAGCGAGATGATCAGCGACGTCAGAATGATGATCGACGGAATGGAGATGATCATCGTCGTCGTCTGGAAGAACGCGCTGATCGTTGTCCCCATGCCCGTCAGGAACATGTGGTGCGCCCACACCACAAACGACATGAACCCGAGGAACAGCACGGAGTACACCATCTGCCGGTAGCCCCACAGCGGCCGCCGCGTGTTGTTCGCGATGACCTCCGCGACGATGCCCATCGCCGGAAGGATCAGAACGTATACCTCAGGGTGCGCGAGAAACCAGAACAGGTGTTGGTACAGCAACACGCTCCCGCCGCCGCTCACCTCCACCGGCACGCCGCCGCTGACGAGCCCGCTCGGCAGGAAGAAGCTCGTGCCCACCAGCCGATCCATCAACTGCATGACGGCCGCCGCTTGCAACGGCGGGAACGCCAACAGCAGGAGAAACGCGGTCACGAGCTGCGCCCAGACCAGGAAGGGCAATCGCATGTACGTCAGGCCCGGGGCGCGCAACTGCACGATCGTCGCAATGATGTTCAGCGATCCGAGTAGTGACGACACAATCACGAGGAACATCCCCACGAGCCAGAACGTCTGACCCGGAGCGGCGTCGAGCACCGAGAGTGGGGGATAGGACGTCCAGCCCGAGCGCGCGGGGCCGTCCGGCAGAAAGAAGCTCGCGAGCATCACCATGCCGCCAAGAAAAAAGACCCAGTAGCTCGCCATGTTGAGCCGCGGGAACGCCATGTCCGGCGCGCCGATCTGCAGCGGCACGAGATAGTTCGCGAAGGCGCCCACCGCAAGCGGCACGACGCCGAGGAAAATCATCACCGTGCCGTGCATCGCGCCCAGCGAGTTGTAGAACTCCGGCAGCATCACGCCGCCGGGCGCCAGCAGGCTGTCGTCGCCGAACATCCCGCCGATGATCGGCAGCGAGCGGCCCGGGTACGCGAGCTGCCATCGCATCAACAGCATCAGCATGAATCCGAAAAACATGAAGCACAGCGCCGTCAGGCCGTACTGGATGCCAATGACCTTGTGATCGACCGAGAAGATGTAGCGCCGCCAAAACGGCTGAGGATGCGGATCGCTGTGGGCGTCGTGCGTGCTCAAGACGTGCGGGAACCCCGGGGGCGTCCGTCCAATCGGAACGCCACGGCTAAAACGGCGGCGGCCGCGCGAATATCACGAGACCGGCACGCGCGACGGGCCGGAGTTGGCCTCGTACGCGCGAAGCGCGGATAATACCACGCACGGGGAAACGTTTCCCATCTCGCGGGGTCCAACCACACGTGCCGGACAACGACATCGGACAAGTCCTGCTCAGCGCGCAGGACGTCACCAAAAGCTTCGGCTCCCAGCCCGTCTTCGAGCATATCTCGATCTCCGTTCACCAGCGCGAGCGCCTCGGCCTCATCGGCCGCAACGGTTCCGGCAAGAGTACGCTCCTCAAAATCCTCGCCGGACTCGATGCGCCTGACACCGGCACCGTCACGCGGCAGGCGGGCATCAGCGTCGCGATGCTCGGACAGGACTGCACGCTCCCGCCGGATCAGACCGTCGGCCAGGCGTTGCAGGAGGCCACTCGCGCCTGGCGCGATCTCGCCGCGCGCCACGCACACCTTGCGGAGCGGCTCGCTTCGCCTCTGCCGGACGCCGAACACGCGCGGCTCCAGAGCGAATTCGAGGACGTCGATCATCGCGCGCGCCTGCACAACGCGTGGGAGGCGGACGCCCACGCGTCGCGCATGGCCGCGGCGTTGCGCCTGCCGGGCGAGGGCCGCGTCATCGGCACGCTGTCCGGCGGCGAGTTGCGCCGCGTGGATCTCGCCGTCACCCTTCTCAGCGAACCCGACGTATTGTTGCTCGATGAACCGACGAACCACATCGACACCGACAGCGCGATGTGGATCGAAAAGTTTCTCGCCGGATACTCCGGTGCGTGCGTTCTGGTCACGCACGATCGCTATTTCCTCGATCAAGTCGTCACGCGGATCGTCGAACTCGATCGCAACCGGCTCCTCAGCTTCCCGGGGAACTACGAACACTTCCTCGATTACAAGACGCAGATTCTCGAAGTGGAAGCGCGCACTGAATCCGCGCGCCAGACCGAACTTCGGCGCGAACTCGTCTGGCTCCGGCGTGGCCCAAAGGCGCGCACGACGAAGGCGAAGGCCCGCGTCGATCGCGTCGAGGCGCTCGCCGCGCAGGCGCCGCCGGAAATCCCCGTCGATGCGCGATTCGAGATCCCCGTTCCGCACCGGCTCGGCAACCGCGTACTCGAGGCCGAGCAGCTTCGTTGCAACGTGGACGGCCGTGTCCTGTTCGAAAAGCTGTCCATCATTCTCCAACCCGGCATGCGCCTCGGCATCGCGGGTCCGAACGGCTCCGGCAAGACGACGCTGTTGCGCGTGTTGATGGGCGGACAGAAGCCCGACTTCGGCGCTGTCCGCATCGGCGACCTGACGCAGTTCCTCTACGTCGATCAGGCCCACGAGGACATCGATCCCGCGCGGTCCGTCATCGACTTCGTCTCCGAGGGCGCCCACTACTGGGAGGTCGGCGCCCGGCGCATCTACGTGCCCGGCTATCTCGAGCGGCTGCTCTTCGACATGGACAGCGTCCGGTCGCCGATGCGCAACCTCTCCGGCGGCGAGCGCAACCGGGTCATCCTCGCCAGGAAGTTGCTGCGCGGCGGCAACGTTCTCGTACTCGACGAACCGACGAACGATCTCGATCTCGGCACCCTGCGCGTGCTCGAAGAAGCCATCCTCGCCTTCGACGGATGCGCGATCCTCGTCAGTCACGACCGCTACTTCCTCAACCGGCTCTGCACGCACCTGATCGTGTTCGAGGAGGGCCGCACGCAACCCTACTTCAGCGCCGGGAACTACGACGATTATCTGCGTCACCGCGAGCATCGCGACGCGGCCGATCGAGCCATCGCCGAAGCCGCGAAACCGGCGGTGGAGAAGTCCCGGACCCGGCCGGACGCAGGCAACGGCCTCAAACCGCTCACCTACAAGGAAAAACGCGAACTCGAAGGCATCGAGCAAACGATCCATGCGGCCGAGGCCGAAGTTGCGCGCCTCGAAGCCCAGATCACGGCGCCCGACTTTTACAACCAACCCCACGAAACCACGCGCGAGGTCCTCGCCGCCCTCGACACCGCCAGGGCAACCGCCCACGCCCTCTACGACCGATGGCAAGAACTTGAAGGACGTTCACGAATCAAGACCTGAAACCGGGTTAGGTGGATTCAAGTAATTTCCGCATTAGCCACTTCAGATCCGCTTTAGCCCCGTCGTCGTCGATGTGTGAGGATATCGACCAATCCGTCAGCGGGTATTCGTACACGAATCCTGACTTGTACAACATCACTGCGAACGGTCGACCAGGCGTGTAGCCCGTGACGTTGAATGTGTACAGGTTCGTATTCTCGCTCGTAAAAAGCTCGGAATTGTTGGAAGCGTCAAACGCCCTCTCGCGCAACTGTTCGTCGGTCATCTCATCGGCACGACTTGCCATAAACGCGAATTGCACATCGTCAAGAGAAACGTCGTCCCAAGTTTCTATCATCGCACTTTTGTATGCTTGAATCTGGCGTTCCACGTCATCGGCCGGCGAGAATCCGACCTTAATCAAAAGGTGAGGGTCGTCCGACGGTACGACGACTTCAGACCCATTCGGCCGATACAACAGTGCATCGCCGACGTATCGGCTTCGGGGTGCCTTGCTTAGCGCATGACGCGCGTTCAGTGGGACGTCGAAGCGGGAAATCTCCACGCGCCGAACTCGATCATCGTCGCCCACGATGACGTTGCACGCCGTGAAAAAAGGAAGGTCTGAGTTGCGTAGCAATGTGTAGACCCACACCGACTCGTCCCGGTCGGCGAGATAGGAAAACGTGTCAGCCTCAAGATGCCGCCACTTTTCGTCCTCTCTGCCTAGACCGATGCCGGGATAACGGGTCCAGGGGATGCCAATGGCAGAACGTACTTGGTCCCCGGTCATTCCCCGCTCTAGCGATCGGGCGCGATCCAGATCGAAAAATCGCGAGCCGCCGAGATAGTTCCGATCCAGCGTCTCCCACGCATAAGCCGAGAGGACGTAACGATCCGGCAGCATGATCAAGCCCGCGCCAATAATGGTGACGAGTATCACCGCTATGACCGATACGCGCCGGCGATTTCGGGTTGCTGTGTTCGGGACAGTCTGAGTCGAAATGTTCTCTACATACTCCTCGGGTGAACCGAACCGTTCGATCAGGTCGTCTATCGACGCTTTCTCCAGTTCACCGCATCGCGCTGATTCTAGATGTGAACGCAATTCCTCGAGCACATCCAGCCGCAGCGGATGCCCCGTCCGATCTAACGCATCGCTGACTCGACGGAGGTATTCCTTGCAAACATCATCCTGCATGTCGGCGAGTTTCCTTCTGCGATGTCGCGTTGACCATGGCGGCCGTCATTACTTTCCAATGCGAATTCATTTCTTTCAGGCATGCGCGGCCCTCGCGCGTTGCCGCGTAATACTTGCGAGGAGGCCCCGAATCCGACGGCCTCGTCTCACTCTCGACGAGTCCGTCCGCCTGCAGGCGCGCGAGAATCGGATACACAATCCCCTCCCGCATCGCCGTGCCCTCGATCGTCTTGAGTTCCTGGACAAGGTCGTAGCCGTAGTACGGCCTGCGCGCGAGAAAATTGAGGATACAGAGGTCGAGAAACCCCTTGCGCAGCTGGGTCTTCCAATTGTCGAGCGCGTCTGGGCCGCGTGCCATCCTTCGTCCAATCCTTGTATATCGATTTGGAGTATATCGCAATACGATATAGAAGGTCAAGCGATAATTCGTCCGAAAAAATCAGTTCGGAGCTGCCTCAGTCCTCCCGCTCGACCCGCCCGCGCATCCGCTTCACGTCGCTCCGCGCCTTCTTTCCTTGCAGCCGCCGCTCCTTGGACGCTTTGGACGGCTTCGTCTTCGTACGTTTCTTCGGCGGACGCGCCGCGGCCCGGATCAGCTCCGCCAGTCGATACCGCGCTTCTTCGCGATTTCGCTTCTGGCTGCGATGGGTGTGCGCCTCGATTGCGATGACGCCCTCGTCCGTGGCCCGCGCACCGGCCAGGCGAAGCAGCCGTTGACGGATATCGTGCGGCAATGACGGCGAACTCGCCGCGTCGAACGTCAGCCGCACCGCGGTTTCAGACTTGTTGACATGCTGCCCGCCCGGCCCAGGACTCCGCAGAAACTCCTCGCGCAGTTCATCCTCGGGAATCCGAATTCTGGCCGATACGATCAACATGGTGCCGCAAGCATAACAGCAGGGGAGGATTGGGGTGCCACGTCTAAGCGGGGTTTGCTTAGACGTGGTTCGCTAGAATCGGGACCGCACGCCCAAGCAAAGCCCGCTGAGGCGTGGCACACACCTTGCCGAGAATCAGGCCGCCCCGGCGATCCGCCGCTCCAGCCGTTCCATCCGATCGAGCAACCGCCAACTCGAATCGATGAATTTCGGCGTCCGCCAAATGTCCCCGTCAAAATACCGCTGGCAGACCTTCTGCGCCGAATGATAGTCGTGCATCTTGATGTAAAAGCCCGTCAATCGCTCATACGGCCACGGGTCCCGCGCGCCCAGCGACACGGCCTTTAGCAGCAACTGGCGCTGCTCGTCCGGGTCGTGGCTCTTCGACGCCTCGCGAAGCGCCCGTGCCCAGTCGCCGTCCTCTTCGTCCGAAGAATGACCGTCGCCCGAGCCGTTCCCCTTCTCCTTTGTCTCGTACAGCACCCGCTTTTTCTCCTCATACCATTCCGGCATGTGAAGAATCATCGGCGTCGGCGTGCTCGCGCCGCCGTTTGAACGGCGCGTCGTCTTGCGCTGATTGAATTGTTCGCGGACGCGAAAGTTCGTGCCGCAGGCATCCTCGAGGTCCTTCGCGAGGATGTGCAGCCGCTTGTAGAGCCGCGGATCGGCCGATTCGTCCGCCCGGCGCCCGCGCAGCATGTTCCACACGCCCGCCTCTTCCTCTTTCGGAAGCGAGGCCGATTCTTTCGTCAACAAGTGCGCGACCAACGCCACGATCGCCTGCGCCGACTCCATCGCGCGGTGATCCGGCATCTTCGAATACCCGATCGCACCCAGAAGCGGACGCAGTCGATATTCCGGCGCGCGAATCTCGAGTTGTTCCGCCCACGAGCACACGTCCACGATCATTCCCGGCGGCGGCTCGATGTCCTCCCGAAGAAACGACGCGCAGAAAAACCGCGCTTCGGTCTGCGCCTGTTCCGAGAACAGGATCGCATGTGGCCCCGCCCATTCGTGAAAGTCCTTGATCGCCTCGAACGGAAACGGCGCCGCGGCGAGCATGTCGTTCGTGATACCGGTCCGTTCCGCGACCGTACTGGACAACGGTCCGTCCGGGTTTGCGAACGACCAGAACGAGTCGCGCTGCGACCCGTCAAGATTGAATTTCACCGCCCCAATCTCAATGATCGAGTCGCGCCGCGACGACGGCCCCGTCGTGACCAGGTGGATCGCGATGAGATCGGGCGGACGCGCCGGTCGCGGCGTGTCGCCCGACTTCTTGACCGCCGCTACCTCGATCGTGATCGTATTGCCACACTTGCGACACTTCCCCGTCGATCCCGCGAATCGTTCGGGGACCTTGAGGACCGTCTTGCAATGTGGGCACTGATATTCGATCATGTCCGATTGAACCCGGAAAACCTACGGGCGTTCTCTGAGGAACTATAGCAAAATTCTAAGACTAAGAAAAGCAGCCGATTTGTTAATTGTTTACGTCCAGCGTCTCGTGAGCAGCTTAGCGTAGTTTTAGCTGTTAGACTAGTGGCCACTGGCAATGGGTTTGGACATAATGCGTTCCAAAATGGTGATACAGTCCGGTCGGCGCTCGAGGCCCATCCCTATTTCGGTCGTCTGTCCGGGGATCGAGCGTTCATGAACCCAGTGCGATCCATGCTGGAAAGCGCCCAACGAATCGCCGTCTTCACCGGCGCCGGAATCAGCACCGAGTCAGGCATCCCGGACTTCCGCAGTCCCGGCGGCGTCTGGACCAAGAACCAGCCCATCGAGTTCTCCGAATTCATCGCGTCCGAGGAAATGCGGCGCGAGGCCTGGCGCCGCAAGATCGCCGTGGACAAGGTCATGCGCGCCGCGCTCCCCAACCGCGGCCACCGCGCCGTCGCCGAACTCGTCCGGCGCGGCCAGACCCACGCCGTCATCACGCAGAACATCGACAACCTGCACCAGGTCTCCGGCGTGCCCGACGACCGAGTCATCGAACTTCACGGTAACGGCACCTACGCGACCTGCCTCGATTGCGGCAAACGCTACGAACTCGACGACATCTACGCGAACTTTGAGCGGGACGAACACCTGCCCATCTGCGATCTCTGCGAAGGCATCGTGAAGACCGCCACGATCTCCTTCGGCCAGCAGATGCCCGCCGGACCCATGCGCCGCGCAGAGGAGGAGACGTTCGCCTGCGATGTCTTCCTCGTCCTCGGCTCCTCGCTCGTCGTCTTCCCCGCGGCCGGCTTTCCAGTCATGGCCAAACGAAACGGCGCCAAACTCATCATCCTCAACCGCGATCCCACCCCGCTCGACGACATGGCGGATCTCATCGTAAACGCCGCAATCGGAGAATCCCTCGGTGATGCCGTCAATGTGCAGTAACCGCTTAATCTAGTCGCCGTCAAACCAGTCGAGGAAGTTTGCGAGAGAATCGTGGCCACTATTGCCTGCGAATTTTGCCGCAGTGTTTCCGTTTGGGCTCTTCAACGCAGGATCAGCGCCGCCACTGAGCAGAGCTCGCACCAACTCGTCATTCCCATCCGCGGCCGCCCGGTGAAGCGGCGTCAATCCGGAATCCGTCCGCACGTTCGGATCTGCGCCAGATTCAAGAAGGAATCGAACCGCGTTGACATGGCCGTTCATGGAAGCCAAGTAGATCGGCGTCCCTCCAGCGTGACCACGATGATTTACATCAACCCCACGAACGGCAAGTGCACGAAGAATGTCAGTTTGGCCACGTAATGCGGCAGATTCCATCGCGCTGAAGCCGCCCTCGCCTCTGTGTGCAGGATTGGCGCCCGCGTCCAACAGGACTTCCACCGCCTCCAACTGGCCCCACCCACTCGCAACCGAAAGAGGCGTTTCATTGTTGTCATTGAGCGAATCGATTTGGGATCCACTCTCCAGCAATGCGCGAAGAATAGCCGGACGCCCCTGGATAGCAGCCATGTGCATTGGTGTGAAGCCAGCCGTCGCACGTGCCTCCAAATTCGCACCGTGCTCGATAAGCGTCCGCAAAAACTCCAGTTGTCCGTTTCCCGCTGCACTAATCAAAGGTGTCGTTGCATATGATCCCGCGTGGAATTCGAAGAACTCCGGTCGCGCAAGGAATTCCTCTACGGTCGCTACGCCGTGTTGTTGAATCCATGCGAGGGATTTTTCCTCTCCGTTTTGAGCTGACGCGACTATCCTGTTAACGAAGTCTTTCGGAAGGGTCGCCTCAGTATCTGCTCCGGCATCGAGAAGAAAATCTGCTATCTCGATGTCGTCTACTGACAGAGCGTCGTATAGTGGATGAAGTCCGTCCGCTCGCAACTGGTTTGGACTAGTCCCACTGCGAATGAATTCAATCACAGCGTGTTTGTCGCGAGCGCGTATTGCGTCATCTAGACTCGAGTAGGTTAGTCGAGAGTCGGCGGCTCGATAACTGACAAACAGACCGAAGGTAATTACTGCCCCAGTTAAGAGCAACGCTACCGCGAGAGTCCATTTTCGCATGTAGACCAGTATACGCGGCGCGCTTGATCGTTCCAGTGCGAGTAGCTACAGTTTTTGCATGCGTATACTGGCACCGTGTCCTGTAAACCTACCCGATAAGGGGCTGAATCGCCGAGCATTTCTAAAGTCCTCTGGAGCCGCCCTCGCCGGCGCGATGTGGCTCCCCGCCTGCGCGACGACGCCCAAGAGTCCCGCCAACCATCCCACGGCCGACGCGAACGAACGTGATCTGATTCTCTACGCGCTCGACCAAGTCATGGCCGCCGGCGCCGACTACGCCGATGTCCGCATCACGCGGAACTGGTCGCAAGGCGTCGGCGTGCGCGAGGAAAAACTCGTCGAGGCGAGCCGTAGCGAGTCCTACGGTATCGGCGTGCGCGCGCTCGTCGGCGGGTCGTGGGGATTCTCCGCGACGCGCAAGATGGATCGCGAAGAAGTCGCCGCGGTCGCGCGCGAAGCCGCCGAGATCGCGAAGGCCAACGACAGCATCGTCCCCGGCAAGGTCGAACTCGCCCCCGTCAAGGTCTATCCGCACGCGCACTGGGAAACGCCGCACGAAATCGATCCCGAAGTGATTCCCATCGAAGAGAAAGCCGAACTACTCTTCGCCGCGAGCCGTGCCGCGCTCAGCGTCAAGGGCGTCAAATTCGTTTCCGGCCGCATCGGGTCCGCCAAGGAAACCCGGTTCACCGCGACGTCCGACGGCTCGCTCATCCACCAGCGCATCGTGCGCGTCAGCCCGTCGCTGGACATCACAGCCATCTCGCCCGACGGTTCCGACTTCCAGTCGCGCGGATCCGTCGTCGAGCCCGCGGGCCTCGGCTGGGAGTACGTCGTCGATTGCGACCTCGCGGGCAACGCGCCGCGCTGGGCCGAGGAAGCCGTCGCGAAACTCACCGCCGCGCCCGTCGAACCCGGCACGTGGGACCTCGTCGTCCACCCGAGCAACCTCTGGCTCACGATTCACGAGAACATCGGCCACCCGACCGAGCTCGACCGCGCCTACGGCTACGAAGCCAACTACGCCGGCACGTCATTCATCTCGCCGCCGGAAAAAATGATCGGAAAGCTCCGGCTCGGCCCCGAATTTATGAACTTCGTCGGCGACCGCACGCAGCACGGCGGCTGCGCGACCACCGGCTGGGACGACGAGGGCGTGCCCGCCGACGACTGGCACCTCATCAAGGACGGCGTGCTCGTCGATTACCAGACCACGCGCGAACAGGCCGCCTGGATCTCGGATCTCACCGGCATCCACCGCAGCCACGGCTGCGCCTACGGCATGGACTGGAAAAGCATGCCGTTCCAGCGCATGCCCAACGTCAGCCT
>CAYUZD010000065.1:0-13192 GCA_964449475.1 uncultured Nitrospirales bacterium | reverse complement strand
CGGTGGACGGCAAGGTGTGGTACACCAAGCTCAACGGCAACCGGCTGGGCGTGATTGACCCGAACCTGCCGCCCAAGGAAGCGGTGAAGGAATACGTGCCGCCGTTCCGCGGCCCGCGGCGCCATGAAGTGGGCCCGGACGGGATGGTGTGGGTGCCGGCGTTCGCGGACGGCGTGATCGGGAAGTTCAACCCGACGACGGAGGAGTGGGACATCATCGACCTTCCGGACGCGATGAACCAGATTCCGTACGCGCTGAGCGTGAACCAGAAGACGGGCGACGTGTGGATCTGCGGCACGATGAACGACACGATGATCAAGCTCGACCCGGAGACGAAAGAGATGACGGAATTCCGGATGCCGTCGCGGGTGACGTACACGCGCGAGGTGGAGTTCGGCGAGGACGGCAGCGTGTGGGTATGCAACTCGAACTACCCGGTGCGCCACACCGAACGCGGCCGGGGCTCGATCATCAAGATCGAACTGACGGACTGAGCGCGACGTAACCACCCCAAACACCGGACCACCCCCAAGCGGAGCTTGGGGGTGGTTCTTCTTTTTGTGTCGCGGGGACGACCCCAAACACCGGCCACGGATTGGACGGATCGGACAGATTCATGAGACCTGGGAGGGCGATCGTCCTCGCGAGCCGCGGTCAACGGAGAATGAGATTCCTGCCTGCGCGGGAATGACAAACAGGCGCGGGAATGAGTCAGAGGGGTGGGAATGACAATCGGTGGGGCGATAGGTTGGGAACTAGTTGCTGACGGTCTGAGGTGTCGTGCCGGTGAGGAGTTGCTGGGCGATGACGCCGACGTGGGGCGAGATGGGCGAGGCGAGGAAACGGCCATTCAGATAGAGCGCCGGCGTTCCGGTGACCCGAAGTTTTGCCGCGAGGTCGATGTCGGCCTGGAGCGCGGCGCGAGCGGCTTCAGAGATCTTGTCCGCGTTCCACTTGCCCATGTCGAGCCCGATGCGCTGCGCGGACTGCTCGACGTACTGCGCGGTGGGCGCACCCGGGGCGCCATAGACCAGGTGATGGTAGGGGACGAACTTGCCCTGCATGTGCGCGGCGATGCCGCCCAGCGCGGCGTTGCATGCGTTCGGGTGCGGATTCGACGGGATATTGGGATTGCACTCGGAACTGAGCGGGTAGTTCTTGTAAACAATGGAAATTTTATCGCCGAAGGCCTGGACCAATCGGGCGAGCAAGTTCGCGTTCGACTTGCAGGATGGACACTCGAAATCGCTGAAAACAACCAATTGCAGTGGCGCGTCCGCCGGTCCCTCGCGCGGATCGCTCGGACCGGCCGGAATATCGACGGGGTCGGCATCGAAATATGCGGCCATGAGGTTTTGAAGCAGCGTACCCTCAGTGACGGGGACGCTAGTGATGGGGGCGATCGCGGTCTGAGGCGCCGCGCGGAGCGCGAACCACTCGTAGCCGACGAGGCCGACGAGCACCGTGCAGAGGAGCGCGAGCGCACGCGCGGCGTTCTCGGGCGAACTCTGCGCACGGCCGGCGAACACGAAGTCGATTCCCTTGGCGGCGTCACCGAACACGGAGCCGAGCGTGCCGCCGCGGAAGAGGAGCAGTGTGGGGAACAGGAGCAGGTTCAGCACGTGGGTGAAGAAACAGAGCGGACAGAACGGCACCTTATTCGAGAGAAGCAGCCACGTTAGATAGCCGCTGATGACCAGGCCGCCGAGGTTGAGCAGGATCGCGGCGGAGAGGGCCTGGCGATGCATGATGTGGCGAAGGAGGCCGCTGAACAGGACGAGCACGAACAGCGCGAGGTAGTACACCGCGCCCCACGCGGCGAACGACATGCCGAGAAAGTTGCTGTATTCCGAGAGCAGCGTGCCATCGCACGAGGTCTGGAACACCGTCGAGCAGAAGTCGGCGCCGGCTGCGGTGCTATTCGCAAGTTTCACTCCGCGCGAGAAGAGGTAGTACGACACGCCGAACGCGACAGCGCACAAGACGAGGGCGGGCATCCCTGCCCAGCGGCGTTCCTGCATTCCGGCGTGCTCCTCTCGTCTGCGTCCGCCGCGATGGTAACAAATCCGGCGCGCGATGCGACAGGCGGGCGGACGGCTTCGAAGATCAATTCTCGAAGGTGGACTCGCCGAGCGGGTCCTGCCGAATCCGCACGTTATTGACCCGGAAATCGCGGTACGCTTCGGGATCGACTTCATTAAGCGTCGCAACGAACGCGGCCAATTGCGCGACATCCTTCTCGGTCAATCCGGAAATCTTCACGAGTTCGGGGTCGGGATTGCGCAGCCTGCCTTCGCGCGCGAGGCCCGCGGCGCGAATGTGCTGGCGGATGGCGTCCTCGACTGTGGCGTAGCGTCCATTGTGCATAAAGGGATCCGATCCGGCCGGGTCGCGAAGCTTGGAGGTCTTGAACGCACCCAGGTTCTGCTCATTGGGGTCGACGTTCCAGCGGCCGAGGTCGGCTCTCTCTGGGTCGGCCGCATCAATCCGTGAACGGGTCTTCTCCGAGGGCGACTCGAATTCGAAATTCATGAACGCTCCGTCGCCGTGCACGGCGTCGTACTCCATCTGCGTGACGCCGATGTTGTGAAACGCGTAGTCGGTGAATTTCGGCGGGACGTGACACGCGATGCAGTTGCCCACGTTGGTCTCCTCGCCGACCACTGAGCTGTTCCACGTCGGGATGACGCGCATGAAGGTTTTCAACCCCTGATAGGCGTCCTCGTCATAGACATTCGGAAAGCGAATGAGCACTCGGCCCTCCTCGTTCGCCACACGGCCGAAGAACCGGCCCGAGAAATCGAAGGGTGTGTCGCCTACGCCCGCGAGATTCTCGGGGAAACGATTGAGGTACATGATGGCGTCGTACGCGGACGTGTTGGCGGTGACGATGATCGCGAGATAGTCCTGAAGCGCGGCGACGACGGCGGCCATCGCATCGGGTGCGGACAGGCCGAGCACGTCGATGTTCTTCGCGGCGCTGAATTGTTCCGCGTAGGTGCCTTCGGCGAGTGGGTCGGACCCATCGTCATACATGAGCAGCGCCTGAATTTCGCTTTGCGCGCGGTCCATCTCGCCGGGCCGCCAGCCCATGTGTTCGGAGAGGAGCTTGTGATTCAGGTACGCGTCGAGGGTATCGAACTCGCCGTCCAGCGGATAGGGAGCGGCGGTCGAGACGTCCAGAAGCGAAGGGGTATTTCGCAAGGTTTCGAGCTTGCCGCCGCGGTCGTTCGCGGGGATGACGCTGAGCGGAGTGAAATCGGTCCAACGGCGCTGATCACCCGAGGCGGCCGGCGGGACATGGCAACTCCGGCAACTGGTGGCGAGGTTCGCGCCGGGGTTGCTGAGCCGATTCTCGAAGAACAATCGCGCGCCGAGGCGCGCCTCTGGCGACAGCGCCGCGAACGCAGCCTTCACCGCCTCCTGTTCCCTGACGCGCACCCGCGGCGCAGATTCTGATGGCGGGACGGTTGCGGCGATCTCCGATTCCGCGTCTGCAGACTCTAAGGCGTCCGGTCTCGCCACGGACGTAGGTGCTTCACTCCTGGAACAGCCGGTTGCGACGACGCAGGCCAGTACGCTTGCGACGGCGAGTCCGCCGGGAAACCCCAGTCGCATCGGCCGGCCTCCGTCAAGGACTCTGCGGCTTACGAAGTGGTCTCGGGTGTTACTGCGCGGCCGGTTTGACCGTGAAGGCCGCCGAGGCGGTTTCCCCGTCCATCACCGTGACGCTGATTTCCTGCTCGCCGTAGGCCTCGTGCCACAGGGCGAGAGTGTAATCTCCCGCGGGTAGGCCCCCGATGGTGAACTGCCCGTTCTCGTCGGTCACCGCGAAGAACGGGTGATCCATCACGAACAGGAAGGCCGTCATCCACGGATGGACGTCGCACTTCATGCGGATTTCCATCTCGGCCTTCTCCCACACCTTGACCCGCGGCGCGGAACCCGCCGGCTGGCCGTAGTTGATGGGCTTCTGTTCCCGCGCGATCGCGCGGACATTGTGAAGCAGCGCATCGCTGTTGTGAATGCTCAGTTTTTGCCCCGTGCGCACGCCGAGGACATGCGGCGCGTAACGGCAACCGTGCTGGTCCAGTTTTGTTTCCTCATCGGGTACGGGGAAATCGCCAGCCGGTGGATTCTTGACGTAGACGAACGCCCACTGCACGCCGCCGTCGGCGCTGACCACTTCCCGGTCGGACAACAACGGTTCGGAAGCGTGCATTGCGGCGCACTTGAGATCGCCCTCGGTATCGAGCACGGTCCGCACGGGCGGCGTGCCTTCGAAGGTCACCTTGCCGGCGATGCCGGTCGCTCCGGACGCGGCGACCGGCGCGGTCGTAGAATCGGCCGGTGCGGAGGCGGTCTCCGCGGGCGCGGGAGTCCCGGTCGCGGCGGGCGCCGAAGACGCACCCTCTGCCGCCGGAGCTTCCTCACCCGAGCCGCCACAGCCTGCGCAACAGAGCGCGAGTGCAAGAATCAGGGGCGTTGCGAAGTGTACGAACCTGGTCATGGGATAGGAGTCTCCAAGGTTGGGGCTGGATGACGGCGAAACGAGCCAATCGCTCGTGTGTAGAACCGTCCAGTCGATGCGTTTCACACCATCGGGCTTCAGCCGGTGCGGGTTGCCGGACGGGGCGCGGGCGACGGATCGTCCGCGACGCTGTCCAACTCCACCGGTTTTACCGGAATGTGCCGTCCAAATTCAAGGATTCGAGGCCGAATCAGTAACTAGATGGGCATAGAGTGCGAGCATCATCATCCGCTAACAAATCTGGGGTATAGTGAAACGTCCCCGCATTGATGCATGGGTAGAAGGGCCTATTTGCGGCCGGCGCGATTCGCGGGGCACACATCAATGCACCCCTACTAGGCGGAACGGGAATGGCCAAGGAATCGATACTGGTTGTCGAAGACGAGAACGAGATTCGCGAACTGATCCGGTACAACCTCGCAAAAGAGGGGTACGACGTGGTCGAGGCGAAGACGGGGGAGGAGGCGCTGACGAAGGCGCACGGACAGTTGCCCGCGCTGGTGTTGCTGGACCTCATGTTGCCGGAACTTGACGGGCTGGAAGTGTGCCGGCGACTCAAGCGCGACTATCTGGCGCAGCACGTGCCGATCGTGATGCTGACGGCCAAGGGCGAGGAATCGGACGTTGTCGCCGGGCTCGAGGTCGGCGCGGACGACTACATCACGAAGCCGTTCAGTCCGCGGGTGCTGATCGCGCGCGTGCGGGCGGTGTTGCGGCGCGGGTCGCGCAACCCGGTGTCCGACTCCGACACGATCCACGTGCACAGCATCGTGATCCACCTTGGGCGGCACGAGGTGCTGGTGGACGGCAAGCCGGTCGGATTGACCAACACGGAGTTCCGGGTGCTCGTGTATCTCGCGCGCCGGCCCGGTTGGGTGTTCACGCGGTACCAGATTGTGGACGCGGTGCACGGAGAAGACTATCCTGTCACCGAGCGCTCGGTAGACGTGCAGATTGTCGGGCTTCGCAAGAAGCTCGGCGACGCGGGGAAATACATCGAGACCGTGCGCGGGGTCGGGTACCGGTTCAGGGAATAACGCAATGTCCGTGTCCAGTCGGCGGTTGTTCGTTCAACTGCTGCCGAGCTATGCCTCGGTGCTGATCGCGGCGCTCATCATCGGCCTGGCGATCTCCGTGTGGCGCACGCGCGAGCTGCAGATCGACCGCGCGGAACGCATCCTCGAGGGCCAGGGCCAGGTGGCGCTGGGCATTCTGCGCGGCGGCGAGCACGAATGGTCCGAAGCCGAACTGGGCAAACTACTCCACACGCTCACGGCGGACACGGAAACAGAATTCGCGTTTTTCTCGCGAGACGGCGGCGTACTGGTGTCGTCCAGCGGTTCGACGGCGGACGGATCGACGCCGGAAGTGCTCGCCGCCGCGGCGCGCCGGCGCGGGACGGCGGTCCGAAGCCACGACGGCGACACGTGGGCGTTCGTGGCGCTACAAGTATCGGGTCCGCAAGGGGCGTTCGGCGTGCTCCGTGTGGGTGCGCCGCTTGACTCATTCGGATCGAACCGCGATTTTGGCGTGTCGCTGGTGTTGTTCGCGGTGTTGATGCTCGCGCTCGTGTCGCTGGCGGCGGCCCGCGTGGCGTCGAACCAGATCGCGGGGCCGCTGAGCCAAATGCGCGCCGCGGCAGAGCGCATGACGCGCGGTACGACAGCGGAACGCCTGCCGACGCCCGAGCCGCAGGAACTGGGGCGGCTCGCCGAATCGGTCAACCAATTGACGGCGGAATGGAGCACGCGGCTGCAGCGTGCGTTGCAACAGCGTAATGAGCAGGACGCGGTGCTGGCGAGCATGGTCGAAGGTGTGCTCGCGGTGGACAGCGACCTCAACGTCATCAGTCTGAACCGCGCGGCGGCGAAATTGCTGGGGACGGACGCGAGCGCGGCCGCCGGACAAGGCCTCTCCGAAATCGTCCGGAATTCCGCGTTGCAGGCGTTCGTATCGCGCGCGGTGAACGCGACTTCGCCGATGGAGCAGGAAATTACGCTGCATCAACTGGGCCGGACGCAGGTGTTGCAGGTCCACGGCGCACAGTTGCGGGACATGCACGGCGAAGGCATCGGCGCGGTCGTGGTGCTGAACGAGGTAACGGAACTGCGCCGGCTCGAACAGGTGCGGCGCGACTTCGTATCGAATGTATCGCACGAGCTCAAGACGCCCGTGACATCGATCAAGGGATTCGTGGAGACGCTGCTCGACGGCGCGATGAACGACCCGGCCGAGGCGCGGCGGTTCCTCGAAATCGTCGCGCGGCAGGCGGACCGGCTCAATGCCATCATCGAAGATTTGTTGATGTTGTCGCGGCTCGAACAGACCGACGAAGCGTCGGACGAAATGCTCGAGCTTGCGCCGCTGGCGGGTCCGCTGCGCGAGGCGGTGGACCTGTGCACGCCGTCGGCCAAGTCGCGGAACATCGGAATCGAGATGACGTGCGACGCGGACCTTGAGGCCCGAATCAATCCCAATCTGATTCAGCAGGGCGTCGTGAACCTGATCGACAACGCGCTCAAGTACAGCGAAGATGGCACCAGCGTGAGCGTCGAGGCCATCGAGTCGGACGACGAAGTGCTGATTTTCGTACGGGACCAGGGGTGCGGCATCGCGGCCGACCACCTGCCGAGGCTGTTTGAGCGATTCTACCGCGTGGACCGAGCCCGCAGCCGGGACCTGGGCGGCACGGGCCTGGGACTCTCCATCGTCCGGCACATTGTCCAATGCCACCACGGGCGGGTCACCGTGGAAAGTACTCCGGGGATCGGCAGTTCGTTTTGCATCCATCTGCCCAAGGTGGTCTCGGCGGTTCCGCGATAGGGCCGCGGCGTTAAGTTATCTGAAGCGAGAAACTTGTGCTTCGCTAACACTCCTCTAATCAACTTCCGCTACTGTCACCTGGGATTCTTGGGCTGCGCGGGCTGTGTTCTGGGACGCCCCGCGCGCCGGGCTGAAACACCGGACGGAAGGGAATACGTATGTCTAGGGGAAGGAGAGGTGCGTTCGCGACACTGCTAAGTGCGTGGATATTGGTCGGTTCTCCGGCGGTGTTGGCGCAGGACGTCACAGAGGAATTGCGCAAGACGGTGGAGTCGCTGAAGCAGCAATTGGAGGTGGTGCAGAAGCAGTTGGCCGAGTTGGAGAAAAAGCAGCAGGAGTCGGCCGAGGCAGTCGAGGCCGCGCCGCCAGCCGCGACGGCGCCGGAACGTCCGAAGGATTCCCTCGACGTTTTCTGGAAGGAAGGTATCCGCCTCGAGACACCGCCGAACGAGAACGGGATACAGCCGTTCAAGCTTAGAATCTCGGGCCGACTGCAGAATGACTGGTTCTGGGGAGACGGGGACAGCGACCTGGATACGGTCGCGTCGACCGAAGACGGAGTCGAGTTTCGGCGTGCGCGTATCGCGATCCTCGGTACGATATACGAGCATTTCCTGTTCAATGCCGAGTTCGGGTTCGGAAGCGAGCTCGAGTATAACGACGTGTTCGTCGGCGCGCAGGACATTCCATACGCGGGGCGCGTGCGGATAGGCCGCTACAAGGAATTCGGGAGCCTCGATGAACTGACCAGCGACAACGACATGATGTTTATCGAGCGCGCGTTGCCAAATGCATTTGCGCCGGGGCGTAATATCGGTCTTGGTGTAGACAACGCGTTCTTTGATGATCGGATGACCGTGGGGCTGGGTATGTTCAAGGACGCGAACGACGTCGGCTTCAATGCAAACGATGACTATGCTTTCACGGGACGCCTCACCGGCGTTCCGTGGAGGTCGGAAGACGGAAGCAACCTGGTCCACTTCGGCGTGTGGGGGACAATCAGGGGCACCGAGTCCGACGACTACCGTGTGCGTGAACGGCCGGAGATTCACCTCGCTCCGCGATTCATCGACACCTTCGACGACATCGGCGCAATCGACGGGTTATCCGTTTTCGGTGTCGAGGCTGGCCTGACCTACGATCGCGTTTCTGCGATGGGCGAGTACACGATGCAAACGATGGATCGTCCCGGAGCGTCCACGCTGATGTTCTGGGGAGCGTACGGGCAAGTGGGCGTCTTCCTTACCGACGATCATCGCCCTTACAAGGCGGGCGAAGGCGTGTTTGACAAGGTCAAGCCGAAGCGGAATGTAGCGTGGGGCAAGGAACGCGGCTGGGGTGCGTGGGAGGCGGTGTTTCGCTACTCCCATCTCGATCTGGACGACGGTGGCGTCAACGCCGGCACACAGGACGACATCACGGTCGGCCTCAATTGGTTCTTGAATCCAAATCTGCGTTGGAGCCTGAACTACGTGCATGCGTGGGTCGAGCGAGACAACGTGATCGTGATCGATGACGGCACACCGGACGAAGTGACACTACCGGCGATTGATGGCGCATTCGACGGAGTCGTGACCCGGTTTCAGGTTACTTGGTAACAAACCACGCATTTTTTCGTGGTTATTGCCGAGTTGGTTGTGGTGGGGTGAGGATATGAGCAGTCAGTTCTAGATGGACTCTCATTCACCGCTAACAGACGGTCGCTACGATTAATCGCAAACCCGGCGACTAGAACTAAATGCTGCGTGGCCCACGCCGGGCGAGCAAGGACTCAAGGGGCCTGTCGATTTCACCTGTGGGTGAAGAAGGAGTGAAGCATGAAGATGAATCTTGGCCGCGGGGGTTTCGCGGCGATGATGGCGGCGGGCCTGCTGCTGGGGTCGATAGCGACTGGGGATGTCGAGGTCGATCCCGGCCTGCCCGACTACAAGCCGGTTGAGGGCGTGTCGGGGACACTCAAGAGCATCGGTTCGGACACGATGAACAACCTCATGGCACTGTGGGGTGAGGGGTTCAAGAAGATCTATCCGAACGTGCAGATTGAGGTCGAAGGCAAGGGCTCGTCGACGGCGCCTCCGGCGTTGATCGCGGGCACGGCGCAGTTCGGCCCGATGAGCCGCGAGATGAAGAGCGCGGAAATCGACGAATTCGAGAAGAAGTTCGGATACAAGCCGACGGAACTGCCGACCTCGATCGACATGCTCGCGGTCTACGTTCACAAGGACAACCCGATCGCGGGATTGACGATGCCGCAGATCGACGCAATCTTCTCAAAGAACCGCGCAGGCGGTTACAAGGAAGACATCGCTACGTGGGGCCAGCTCGGACTCACGGGCGCGTGGGCGAACCAGCCTATCAGCCTCTACGGCCGCAATTCCGCGTCGGGCACGTACGGCTACTTCAAGGAACATGCATTGTACAAGGGCGACTACAAGGACAGCGTGAAGGAACAGCCCGGATCATCGTCGGTCGTTCAAGGAATCGCGAGCGACAAGTTCGCGGTCGGATACAGCGGAATCGGATACAAGACGGCGGACGTGCGCGCGGTGCCGCTGGCTTCGGAGGAGGGTGCGGATTTTGTCGAGGCTACGCCGGAGAACGCGTACTCCGGCGAATTTCCGCTGGCCCGTTTCCTGTACATCTACGTGAACATCAAGCCGGGCGCGGAGCTCGATCCCCTGCGTCGCGAGTTCATCAAGTACATCTTCAGCAAACAGGGACAGCAGGATGTCGTGAAAGACGGGTACTACCCTGTACCGGCCGCGATCGCCGCTGAGGCGCTTGCGAGCGCGGGCATTTCGAAGTAGCCGCGAAGAGACCTGCCGGAAAATTTCCATCGCCGAACTCGCGTGGCACGCGCTGCAGATTGAATGTATCCATGCGCGTGTCGCGCCGTTTCACGGGGTGGGTCTCCGCCTAGTCCCACGTATACGCGAGCGTGAGATAGTAGGACGTGTCCAACTCTTCGACACCCGGCAGTGGTTCCGCGTCGTAGTCATTGCGCACGCCAAGGCGTAGCTTCCAGTGTTTCCGATTGCTCAGCGGGATCTCGGCCGAGTTGTCGGCGTTGACTGTCCAATCGTCGAACTGCGTGGGGTCGACGATGTAAACGAACAGGCTTCTGAACAGGACCCGGCCTCCCACATCGAGGCGGTAATCATATCCAGCGCCGAGTTGAGGCTTCGTGTCCTCGGATCCCTCGTCGAATCGCTCATGTTGAATGCCAACGCCGCCGAGAATCTTGAGATCCTGTCGGGGATTGCGAATCAGGAACCGGCCCAATCCCGTAATGAAACGGGCACGGGCGTCGACGCGCTCGAATCTGTCGTACTCCAGTTCGAGCCGGGTGAAGAAGTATTGCCGGTCGGTGATGTCGCGTTCATAGGCGGCCGAGCCGTGGCCTTCGTTCGTCTTTACCGCGCCGTCTGATTCCTCGTATCGCGAGCGAAGGGACAGCGTTAGCCGATCGAGTGTGCCCGTGCGGGTCGTCGAGACACCCAGCAGCGCGTTGAATTCGTCCGTGTTGCCTTTGTCGCCATCCAGGCTGAACTCCGCCCGGCCGGACCAGTTCGCGGTAGATTGCGGCCGGTCGTCGGGTGTGTGAGGCATTCCTTCGATGATCTGGTCAAGCGCGATCGATTCCGATCGATCCCCTAGTGACACTCGCTGCTGCGTATTCTCGAAGACCAGTCGTCCCTCTTTAGTCCCGCCGCCTTTCGTCGCAAGTGTCAGAGGAAGGTCCGTGTCGATACCGACGATTTCCTTCATCGGGAGATTGAGCTGGCCGGCGAAGCTCGTGGAGACGACGACTACGCCCGCGTGAATCGACGCGATTTCACCACGGATAACCGATTCGTCCCGCAGGTACACGGCGTCGGGATGTACGACGGTTGAGTTGAGAAGCGCGAAAAGCGCGGCGGCCCGAAACGAGAATCGAACGAAACTTCCTCGCGCTGGCCTGCCCATCGATGAGTTCGTTGTCCTGTCTATTGTAGCGGATCGGTGTCCCATCCGGCTTCGTGCGCGAAACGCTTCGCCGGAAAAACGGGGGCATGGTATCGCGTCGCTGCACTCGTTTCCAGACGGCTTCTGCGGGTTGACCTTTACGGCATGGCCATGCATCGCGCCGCTCTGCATTGAGTCAATCGAGGAATTTCAGTATCGGCAAATTCAAGCCGCGCTAACACAACGCTAACAAAGCTCCGATACACTCCCCAAGCTGCCAGTTTATTCGTTTCCCACTGATCCGGCGACGGTCCGCTGCAGGCCGTTGCCTCTGCATGTTGGCAAGGCAGCGGGCGAGCGCAACGGAACCGCCGGCGCGATGCAGGACCTATGAATTCTTCCGATCGGCAAGTCGCGAACGGCGCGAATACGGCGCGAAGGCGGGGCCGTAAGACGCGGCGCAGCGTCGTCCTCGCCAATCGCGTTGCGCACGTACTCATCACATTCGGCGGTGTTTCCACCATTGCCGCGGTATCGCTGGTCTGCGTATTCCTCGTGTGGGTGGTCGTTCCGCTGTTTCTGCCGGCCCGGATGGTGACGGATTCGGGCACGGCCCTTCCGCCCCAGGCGTCGGCGGCGGATGAGCAGATACGGCTCGATGAGTACCTGACCACGGCATGGACGCTCGATGCATTGGGCGTGGCGCGGGCGATCCGGCTTGAGACTGGCGACATCCTCGCGGAACTACGCCCCTTCGGTGATGCGCCGCCGACCACGCTTTCGCCTGTCTCGAACACCGGTTTCGTTGCGGCAGGTTTCGCGGATGGTTCCGTCCGATATGGGACGATCTCGTTTGCAACGAGTTTCGTCGACACTTCCGAGCTTCCCGTCGATATCCAATCGCTCGAACCCGGCGAGACGGCGGCGCACGGCGACGGCATGGTCGAACGAACGCCCGAGGGCCAATTCCGGCTGCAGCGGCTGACGGCGGAAATCGGCGAGCCTGTCGAGGTGGAAGCGGGCGCGCGCATTGTGGCGATCGATGCGTCCCAGCGGACCAATGGTCTGGTGATTGTCGCGCTGTCGTCGACCGGGAAACTGCACATTGATGAAGTGAAGTCGAAACGCAATCTGTTGACCAACAAGACCACCGTTACGTTGCGCGGAGGCGAGGTCGACGTGCCCGAATCCGCGCGCGGCGGCGCGCCCCGCTGGCTTCGGCTCGCGGGTCTGGGAGACAACGTCTATCTGGTCTGGCCCGACGGCCGTCTGCTCCGGTACGACGTGCGCAACGTAACGGAGCCGCGATTCGCGGAGTCGGTGTTGCTCGCGGAGGAGCCCGGCATCGGCATCTCCGCGCTCGACTTCGTCATCGGCAAGACCTCGCTGGTGTCGGGTGACGAGGCAGGCCGAGTGCGCGTATGGTTCCGGACGCAGCAGCCCGATGCGGGTACTCCGGATGGAACGTCCCTGGCGCTCGCGCACGAGTTCCAATCCGCGCACGGCAGCGTGACGGCGCTGACGCCGTCTGCGCGGTCGCGCATGATCGTCGCGGGATACGCCGACGGCACCGTCCGGATCCTGCACGTGACGAGCGGGCGACTCGTGGCGGATGCGCAGGCCGGGACCGGTTCGCAGACGGTCGATGTGCTTGCGCTTTCGCCGAAGGACAACGCGCTGTTGGCGGTCGCGGGCAGTCAGTCGTATCTGTGGAGCGTGAACGCGCCGCATCCCGAGATTACCCTGTCGGCGATTTTTGCTCCGGTGTGGTACGAAGGAGCGCCGTCGAAAGCGCACGTGTGGCAGTCGTCCAGCGGCACCGACGATTTCGAGCCGAAATACGGGCTGTACCCGCTGATCTTCGGCACGCTCAAGGCCACGCTGTATTCGATG
>CAYUZD010000064.1:0-13251 GCA_964449475.1 uncultured Nitrospirales bacterium | reverse complement strand
GCACGCTCTTCGTGTACGCCTCGATTTCGCGGATGTCCTTCTCGATCTGCGCCGCTGGCAGCGTCTCGCGGTACGCCGTCATCACCATTAGCAGTTGCAGCGGGTGGCCGACCCATTTCCCGCTCATCCCCAGCGAAATCCCGTGCCGTGCGTCGTCGTATACTTCCTTGAGCGCACCGAGAATTTTCGCCCGGTTCTCGTTCTGCTGACGCTCGGTCAGGTCCTTGTCCCGGTGAAGCGGCGTCGGATAGTTCAGCGTCATCGCGTCAATCGCCGGCACGTTCACCGCGCCCGCAATGTTGACAATTTCGTACCGCGCCCAGTCGCACACCGGGTGCGTGTTTCGGATGGCCGGAAGGTTCGTGTCCGCGCTGTAGTCCGCAATGCCCCAGATGATGCCGCTCAGCCGCCGCACCGCCGCCTTGGCCAGTTCCGGCAGTTGCGCGAGCGCGTACCCCGACTCGACCAGAAATTCGAGCCGCACGCTATTCTCGGGGAGTCCCAGCCGGTCCTCGAGCCGCGACAGCACCTCGCACACCCACCGAATTTCCTCGGGGTGCTCCGATTTCGGCCACACGATCCCCGCAATCGGGAACGGCCCGCCCTCCGACCGCTCCGCGACCTCGCCGAACACGTACGTCAGGTCTTCCACGCAGGTATCGAGCCGCAATCCCGCCGGACGAAAGAACGGGAGCGTTGGCCCCCAGGTCTCCTCCGTGAAGCAGTGCACCGCGCCGTCCCGCGCCTTGGCAATCGACTCCGAGGTCAGCGCGACCGCGTCTTCCACGTCCACCATCACGAACGGCGAATGCTTGTCCGCGCCGTCCAGCAGATTCCGAAGGACTTCGCCCCCCGCGCCCGAGTGTTCCGCGAGTGTTTCGACGTCAATACCAAAGCGGTCGAGCAGCGATGGAACGGATTTCAGCCCCTGGATGGCCTTGCCCGGCGTGCCGGACGCGGGTGTCGTGAAATGCGCCTGCTGGTTCCAGAACCGGAGCGGCATCTCCGCGCTCACCGCCGCACGCTGCGCCAACAAACCGAGCCGTTCTCGCTCGGCCGCACGCCGCAGCTCCTCCAATTGTTCAGGCAGCGTCCGGGTGTTTGGCGGGGCGGTCCCCATGCGGTCCGGCTCCTCTCCGTCGGGTGTTTCGGCGCACGATGATAGCATTTGCCCAGATGCTCGCCAGAATCACCGCGGCGCCTAGGTAGAACCCCGCCGACATCAGCTCCGCCTCGCGAAATACAAGCAGCGCCAGCGTGATGCCGTACACCGGTTCGAGGTTCGTCGCGAGCATCACGGTGAACGGCGAGAGCCGCCGCATGACGTACGTCCCGCCGATAAAGGCGAACGCCGTGCACACGGTCCCGAACACGATGAGGTAGCCCCATTCACCTGGAGCGGGCAGCGGGATCGCGCCGACGGGTTCCTGCACGGCGATCGTCACCACCAGCATCACGACCCACGCGCTCGTGAGTTCGTACAACCCGATCACGTGCGACGAATACCGCTCCACCAGCCGCCCGTTGATGACGGTGAACAGCGCGCCCACGAACGCGGCCGCCAGTCCCACCGCGAGTCCCGCGGCGTACTTCGTCTCGAACCCGAAAATCACGGCGACGCCCGCCGCCGTGGCCACCCCAAGACCCAGCTCGTGCAGATGCAGCCGTCGTCGGAAAAAGATCGGCTCCAGAAGCGCCGTGAAGAATGGCGCGGCGGACTGGCACACCAGCGCGACCGACACGGTCGAAATCTTGATCGATCCGAAGAACAGCGTCCAGTGGATCGCCACAAGCACGCCGATCCCGGCGAACCGCGCGAGGCCCGCGCGATCCACGCGCAATGGTTCGCGCCGCCAGACGAGGTACGCTGCGATGAACGGCACGGCGATGCTGACGCGGTAGAAGACGAGCGTGACGCTGTCGAGTGTCACCAGCCGTCCGATGACGCCCGTGAATCCCCAAATCAGGACGACGAGATGCAGCAGCGCATGGTAGCGGAGCGATTCCGGCACGCGATCCAGCGCGCGCAGTGCGCCCCCGTTGCTCATGCCGCTGCGCCGCGCGAAGTCAGGAATCGTCCCGGCGAGCACCGCCGCCGGACGGACGAATGTAGGTCACGTAGAGCACGACCGCCGCCGACACGAGCGCGACAAACAGCACGGCGGCCGGAACAATCAGTCCCGGCCAGTACCCGCCGCCGATGTCGCCCGAAAGAAAATAGGTCCCGTTCATCGTGTGCTCAGCCGTGTGTTGCGTACATTCTACCGAATTTCGCCCAACCAGAAACGAATCGCCGATGCATTGCGTTGACGCCGGGTAGAAGCGGCGTCCGCCGCTTTCACTTCTCGTTGATCGTCACCCCTGGCCGATCGTCCGTCCGGAACGGCGACGCCGGCAGGCCCGCCGCGTTGTACAGGTTGCAGTCGGGGTTGTCCGCCCAGCCGTACCGCACCGCGACGGGATTCGCGACGCTCGGCGACGATACGACGACCCGGTCGCCGTCGATCCGCGCGTCCGCCCACACGAACGCGGAGTCCGGACCCACGATCGCAAACCCCTTGAGCGGACCGCCGTCCGGCGTCTTCAGCCCGCCGTGCACGTGGTCGAATCGCAGTGCGATCTCGTTCCCGCGCACGCGGTGCGATCGGTATACCGGCCCCGAACTCGCAAACCCGCGTTCCTTGTACGCAACCTCCTGCGCCGCAAACGCCAGCCGGCGTCCCACGTCCTGCTTGTTGCGTGGATGAATGTCGTCCGCCTGCCCGATGTCGATCGCGACGGCAAGCCCGTTGCCCCGTTGTGCCGCGGTCATCGACTGCGCCTCGCGCAATTCCGCCCACGCCGACTCGCCCGGCTCCTGCTTGCGCTCCATGAAGTTAGCAAGCTGAACGATGAGGAACGGGAACCGCCCTTGGTCCCAATCGTCGCGCCAGCATCCGATCATCGCCGGCAACAGTTCGCGGTACTGATACGCCCGGCCGGCGTTGCTCTCACCCTGGTACCAGATCGCCCCGCGGATTCCGAACGGAACAATCGGCGCGATCATCGCGTTGTACAGATTCGCCGGACGGTTTGGATCGTCGGGTCCGCGCGGCGGGCGCGGTTCCGCGGGCACTTCGCGGTTCTCCGCCTTCGCCCTGTCCCGCTCTGTCTCCCACGCCTGGTGGTCCGCCTCCCACTTCGCGCGGTCCTGCGGATACCGCTCCATCATCGCGTCCCATCGCGATAGAATCGGCGCGAAGTCTTCCTCCGATTCCAGCACCCCTCGGCTCGTCCAGGCCTCCGCCGCCGTGCCGCCCCACGACGTGTGAATCAGCCCGACCGGCACGCCGCGCAGTTTCTGCACCTCGCGCCCGAAGTAATACGCCACCGCCGAGAAATTTGGGATCGTCTCCGGCGTGGTCGCCGTCCATTCCGCCTTGCAGTCCCGCTGCGGCGTCTCGGCCGTCTTGCGCTCGACGTAGAACAGGCGCAGGTTCGGATGGTTCGCCGCCGCGGCCTCCGCCTCCGGGTTGTCCGACATGCTCACCGGCCACTGCATGTTCGACTGGCCCGAGCACACCCAGACTTCGCCCACGAGCACGTCGGTAAACGTCTTCGATCCGCTCTCGCCGGTCACGGTCATCTCGTACGGCCCGCCGTCTTCGAGGTCGCGCAGCGTCACGGTCCAGTTTCCGTCGCCGTCCGCCTGCGTCGAGCCCGACCGGCCAGCCACCTCGACGCTAATCCGTTCGCCCGGCCCGGCGGTGCCCCACACCGGCACGCGCGCGTCCTGTTGCAACACCATGTGGTCACCGAATACGCTCGGCAGCCACAACTCGGCCGACACCCACGGCGCCGCCATCGCGCACGCCGCCAACGCCGCACCGCACAGAATCCGTCTCAGAGTCCCCACGATCCGCTCCTTCGGCTGACCCAGCCCTTACGCCGCGCGACATTGTGTCGATCGTGCCGCATTGAAACAAGATCCGCGTTTCGCCTATACACGGGCGGGCGTTTCGCGCCACCTGGGAGAGCTGAAATGGACCTCGCCGCAATGTTGCAAGACCGTATCAAGGGATACTTCCCCGACCTCCTCGGCATTCGCTTCGTCGAGGCGTCGCCGGACGAGATCAAGGCCGAGCTGACCGTTCGCGACGACCTCTGCACCGTCCCCGGCGTCCTCCACGGCGGCGCCATCATGGCCTTCGCCGACACGCTCGGCGCCGTGGCGACGGTACTGAACCTGCCCGCCGGCACCGGCACCACGACCATCGAGTCCAAGACGAATTTCATGGCCGCCGGCCGCGCGGGTACCGCCGTGACCGGCGTCACCACCCCGCTCCACAAAGGCAAAAGCACCATGGTCTGGCAGACCCGCATCACCAACGCCGAAGGAAAACTCGCCGCAGTAGTCACGCAAACCCAGATGGTTCTCCTCCCAAAATAACGCCGCCCGAACGCACCACCCCGACCTTCATCCTCATCCTCATCCTCATCGTCATCGTTATCGTTATCGTTATCTCAATCGCCCCCAATCCAACCACCAACTCCACACCCCGCCCCCATCCCGGAAAGCCACCTATAGCACCCACTCCCACGCGGCTGCTATCATCTTCCCGATCACGGCGCGACTCGCAGTCTCGCGCCCAAGGAGGTCGTCATGCGCCGCGCACCCTGGGTCCTCATGCTCCTCGTCCTCACCGTCGCCGTCACCGTCGAAGTCGTCCGCGCACAGATCGTTTTCCCCGACGGCTCCACACAACAAACCGCGTTCCCAGGGTTCACCCAGGTCCCCGTCGGCGCCGCGTACACCCGCACGCTCTTCTTCGGCTCGGGCGCAGCATCCGCCCCGATCACGCCCGACCTTGTTCCCGTCGGCCAAGAGCTCGTCATCCTCAAAGTCACCGGTTGGAACACGACCCTCTGCACGATCGAGAGCCGCCTGCCGTCGCCCAACCAGAACACAGGACCGATCACGCTCGCGACCATCATCCGCTCCGACGCGACAAACAACGCGATGTTCGAGATGAACTTCCCCGACGGCGCCGTCGTCGTCGCGGCCGGCCGCCAGCCCTATCTCAACTTCCGCAGCGGCACCAACTTTTCCGTCACCACCGCGCCCAACGCGCAAGTCATCACCATCATCGGTTACCTTCGCCCGATTTCGTAGACGATCGTCCACCCACCGCTGTCATCCTGAGCAAAGCGAAGGATCTCGCACATCGATCGCCCAACGCGATTGGTGGCAGGCCCAAGCGGGGTCTGCTTTGGCGTGTTCACGCATCCAACCGAACCACGACTGCAAACCGACAAGTCCGTGACGACCGATGCAGTCTCCTTCGCCCACCGATTCATGACCCACCCAATCTTCTCCCACCCGCACCACTTCGATCCCCGTTCCGCTCGATCCCTGACAATTTCAATTCAAACCGCCGACGCGCACCGGAACAATTCACCGCGGACGGGTTTGTATAAGTGGGAGCGGGGAGAGCGAGGGAAAGAAAAGATAAGGCAGGCAAGACCCCGGCTCCCAAAGGAGGGTAGGTTTGCGTAACGAACGACGAAGCCACGGATGGCGCGGTGCGGCGACCAAAGCCAAGACCACGGAAAGCCTCTCCAGAGTGCACGGCGCGCCCGCCACGCCGCTCGGTGGTTTTTTTGTTTCGGTCGAACAACGGACCCTGATCATTCCACGACCCGCCACGTTCCACACGTGAAGTCGTTCCACGCACGACACCGTTCCACGCCGAGATCCCCTTGATTGTCTTTCCCGCCAAGGCGGGAATCTCGCACGACTCGCGACAATCCTTCCCGCCGCGCACTAACTCAACACCGCCGCACCCTAACTTCCCCCCACCCGCGCCAATGCGCTACCCTATGCCCCGCGCGGCCCCATAGTTCAACGGATAGAACGGGTTCCTCCTAAGAATCAAATCTGGGTTCAATTCCCGGTGGGGCCGCCAGTTTTCAACTGTCTCGGTGTGCACTGCCAACTGCGATTCGCTTTAACACACCTTCCCGGCCTTCCCTCGAAAACTCGTCTGAATTCTCTCGGTTTGTTGATAGGCACGCGGCATGCAGCGCCTCCATCCAGTGCCCGATTCGGATGCGACCTGTTCGCTTTTGGCGCTATGCGACACTGCTGAATTTTAACTATTGACAAATGGTGTATTATTAACAGTATCGCGTCGCCGGGGGATACGGTCATGTTGAAGGTGGTCAACGCGGATGTCAAAGGTCGTGACGTCGATTTGGAGATTCGCCTCCATAAACTTTGGACGCATCTCTACATGGGCGTTGCAGTCGTGTTCACGTTGTTGCTGACTCAGTTGTTCGGGCCTTGGGCCGTCCTCGAAATCTGGGAAGCGTGGACTGGGCTCTCACTTTCGCTCGTTCCTTAGCGGACGACTCGAGCTAGTACTAAGTCGTCCGGCGATTCGCCAGCAGCGCCCAATCCCACGGCCATCGCCCGCGCGCGATCGACTTCGGCGGTTCGAGGCCTTCATCCCGCCAGCCGTAGTGCACCTTCGGGACCCTGAGGACGCGGAACCCGGCCCGCTCAGCCGCGTCCCGAATTTCCTCGCGTGTGTAGTGCTTCTGACGCGCACGCCCGCGATGAACGGTGCCGTCGCCATCGCGACGCGCGCTGGCTCCCGGATTCATACGATCTTCAACGTCCGCAACGAACTCAGCGGACTCGTACGACGGCAGCACGACGAGCAGACACCCGCCCGGCTTCGTGATTTTCCCCAGCGCGTTCCATTGTCGCCGCCGCAACGCCGCGCTCGGCGACGTCAGCACGTTCATGCACACGGTCAGGTCCGCGATCCGGCCGACCTTCGCGGGCGTGCCCTCGACCGCCGAGCACACCCATCGCGTCCGCGGTACCTTCGCGCAACGCCGCCGCGCACCGCGCAGCATCCGTTCCGCGAAATCGACCCCGACGCTCTCGCCGAACCGCCGCCCGTACCGCCGAATGAACGTGCCCACGCCGCAGCCGACGTCCACCACCACCGGTCGCGGGCAACACCGCAGCGCCTCCTCGACGAGTTCGTGCACGACCCGCCCGCGCTCGCCCGCCGTGATGTCGCACACGGACGAGTTGAACCGCGCCGCCAGCCGGTTCCACTGCGCGCGTGTCAGCGTGTACCCGCTCGTCGATTGGCCCATTGCCCCTCCCCCGTACGCCCGCCGCTCAAAACGGCGCCGAATATGGCACCGCAATCTCCGTCTGCTCCAGGCAGCGCAGGAACCACATCGATTCTGTCGACGGCACCAATTCCTTCGGCAGCGAGTAGCCGTACCCAATCGCGATCGCGCCGATGACGCCGCCGCCGTCGAGTGTGTCCTGCCCGACGTTTTCCTTGATATCGACTTCGTCCGCGAGCGGAAACACCCAGTCGTTCGTGTACATCAACCGCTGGATGCCGCGCACGAGTGCCGCATCATCGGGCGACCGCGCGAATTCGAGCGTGGTCCCGTCGGCATCGGCTGGGAACTCCTCCGGCGCACCGCCCGCCATCTGCCACAAAAGCCCCTTCAACGTCTCGATGCGATCCGCCGGCGCCATCCCGCGCGTCAACCGCACATTCTTCAGCACCGCAAAGCCTGCGAACGACCCCGCGGGCAGTTCGCCGACAACGTCGAGGTCACCCGGATCGACCGTCGTCCACTTCTTGCCACTGAGGTACATCATTTCCCCCGCGGCAAGCGTCTTGAACCCCCACCGGTACGGCTTCTCCAGCATCACCGCTGCGAACGGCCCGAAGTACACGTCACCGTAGTCCGTCGCGATCAGTTTGCCGCCGCTCGCGAACGGTCCCTTCTCGACCTCCGCCTCGAATTTCTGCCGGATCACGACCGGGAACTCGTCCGGCGATCGCGCGATGCTGTACAACCGGCCGAGATTGATAGTGACGCGCATCTCCTCCGTGCCCACGCGCTGCCGCCCGCCCCCTCCGTTTTCGGGGAAAAGTTCCGAGTCCGCCGAGTTCACGTACTGGACGACCTGGATCGTGCCAGGCCCGATCCAATCGACGATGTACTGCTCGAAGAGATTCTCGCCGAGCTGTCGCTCAACCAGCACGCCGTAGATCGGCCGCCAGCGAATCGTCCCGCGCTCGAGGTCGCGATTGAACCCCCACGACGGATGCGCAAACCGCAACGCGACCGGGCCCAGCACGACGACGAGCACGATCGCGACGAGCAGAATCGCCAACTTGCGAATCGCGTCCATACCCGCTCTCCCTGCGCCGCTACCGCGTGATCACGTACTCCCCGTTCACCGCGTCGTCCTCGCGAATCCACAGCACGCGCGCATCGGCGTTGTACCGCCAGGCGCCGCCATCGAGCGGCGCGCCGTCCCTCGCCACCGACGTCGGCGCGCCGTCCAGCCGCACGCGTAGGACATGCGGTTGTGCGACGCCCGAGAGCCTCATGCGAAGCGCTTTCTTCGCGTCAACGCGCAGGGCCGTATCGCCGCCGCCGTCGGTATTGTGCAATGTGAACTCGCCCGACTCCCCCGGATATACGAGCCAGGTCGTGTGGCCCGCGGACGTCGCGTCACCGAACCCGGTATAGGCCCGCGAGACGTTCAACGGCACGACCGCGCCCTCGCGGACGTACACCGGCGTTTCGTCGAGCGGATATTCGCGCGTAATCGTCGTGGGCCCCTTGATCGGTTCGCGATCGTCGAACAAGTACCGCCATGTGCCCTTCGGCAACTTCACCGTCCGTTCCGGCGACGGCTGAAAAATCGGTGCGACCACAAAGTCGTCCCCGAACAGGTATTGGTACTCACCCTCGACCGGCCGCATCAGCGTCGGGCCGCCGTTATGGCAGTTCACGACGTGCGAGTAAATGTACGGCACAAGTTCGTTGTGCATCCACGCGAACTTACGGACGATCTCGAGTTCTTCCGGCGACCGTTTCCATAGCATCCGCTCGCCGTGGCCGCCGTTCAGAAACAGCCCGCAAAACGTCGAGAACTGCGCCCAGCGAATATAGACGTCAGCCGGAATCGTCCCGCCGCCGTACCCGCCAACGTCCGACCCGATTACGGCATACCCCAACTCCGCCGCGCGGAAGATGTACGACAGCGCCTCCTCCAGCCCCTCCTCGTCCAGGCTCCACGTATGGTCCTGGTCACCGACCCAGGTCACCGGCGCGGCATCGAGCGGCGCGAACCCGGCAGGATGGATCGGCCCGTCCACCGATCGCGACAATGTGATGAACTCCGGATTCCGCGTCAGCCCCCAGAGGTACTCGTCCCGGTAGTAGTGGTCCGCATACGTTCGCATGTTCATTTCGCCCGACCGCGTCATCTGCCGGCCGAAATACGGATCCGTCCCGTCCAGTTTCCAGCCGTCGATGCCCCAGTCGAACACTTGCTGCTGCAACCCGCGCCACCACGTCATCGCGTCCGGGTTCGTGTAATCGATGAACCCGCCCTCGCCCTTCCACCAGCGCCTCGAGGTCGGCGGACTGCCCGTCAGGTAACCCTTCGCCGCTGCCTCCTGGAACCAGTCTTCCGAGTCCTGAATCCGCGTGTCCTTGCTGCTGCGGTCCACCATCGGCGTCATCCACAGCACCACGCGGTATCCGCGCTCCTGCAATCCGAGGAAAAACTGTTCCGGATTCGGATACCGCTCCTCGTCCACGATGAAATCGTTGTACCGCGTGCTCCACGGGCTGTCGATCAGGATCGTGCGCGCGGGAATGTCGTGTTCCTCGTACCCCTTCAACAACTCCAGCACATACTCCGCCGTGTTGTAGTCGTCTTCCCACACCCAACACTCCAGCGCCCACGTCGGCGTGATCGGCACACGCTTGGCCGCGTCCTGCGCGAACGCAGATCCAGCAACCAACAGCATCGCCGCCAACACGGTGGAAGCGGCGTCCCGCCGCGTCGCGCCCACCGAGCGCCACATGCCTGTCATCGTCATACCGTCCGCCCTACCCTTCCACCCGCCGCGCGGCGCCCTGCCCGACCGCCGACAGGTTCGCGACCAGCGCGGCGTGGTCCGACAACTCCGACCACTTCCCGCCCGAGTGCACTTCCGCGCTCACCACGCCAAGTCCACGCACAAAAATCCGGTCCAGACTCAACACTGGCGCAAACGACGGGAACGACCTCGCGCGGCGGCCTCGCACGTGCTGATACGCGTCCACCAGACCCAGATCGTCCGCAAATTCCTTCGTCGGCAGTCCCGACCAGTCGTTCGTGTCGCCCGCGATGATCAACGGCGCGGCTTCCGGCACCTCCGAGTGCACAAACTCCGCAATCCGCCGCAGTTGTTTACGCCGCGCGACGGCCGTCAGCCCAAGATGCACGCAAATTCCGAACAGCGGCCCCGCATTGGGCACGTCCACTTGGCAGAACAGAAATCCGCGCTTCTCGATCGTGTTCGTGGACACGTCCACCTGTTGCGACCGAACGATTGGGTAGTGCGACAGCACCGCGTTCCCGTGGTGCCCGTGCTGGTACGCCGCATTCTTGCCATACGCGAAGTCCTTCCACACCTGGTCCGCGAGAAACTCGTATTGCGCGAGGTCTGGCCAGCGGTCCTCTCGCGCCGCACGCTCCCGGTGTTCGCCCTGCACTTCCTGCAGGAACACCATATCCGCGCCGACTTCGCAGATCGCGGCCTTCAGTTCGTGCAGCATGAACCGGCTGTTCAGCGCCGTATAGCCCTTGTGAATGTTCAGCGTCAGCACGCGCACGAGCGTCTGTATCGCCCCCATAACGAAGCGCGTTTACTTTCCCGGAAGAAACGCATTATCCTGCTGGGGCGCGACCGGCGCAAACGGGGCCACACGGGAGGACTACCAGTGAGTCGTACCGCCCTTTTCGTCCGCTGGGTTCTCGCCATCCTCGCCGCCGTATTTCTGCTCCTCGGCCTCGCCTTCATGTTCCTGCCGAACATGATGGTCGGGGCGATCGACATCACCGCCGGTTCACCCAAAGCGCTCGCCGACATCCGCGCAGTCTACGGCGGACTTGATCTCGCGCTCGGCATCCTCTTGCTCATCTGTTTTCTGCGCAAGGAATGGGCCACTGGCCTCGCCATCGGCACGCTCACCTGCACGTGCCTCTTCGCCGGTCGCCTGGTCGGCATTCTCATTGACGGCGCGAACGACATCCTCACCTTCGGATTGATCGCGTCAGAAGTGCTCGGCGCGGTGCTGGCCGCCGTGGCCTGGTTCCTCGCGCGTCAGCCGGAACCCGTCGCCGCGCCCACGCCGGCCGAGCCTGCCGAGGCCGGCGATTCCTCCTCCACGACTACGTCGGAGCCGAACGCCTGATGGAGACGGATGAACTCCGGAACATCCTCGTCGGACTCCCGTTCATGCTCGACATGCCCGAGAGTCTCAAGCAACGCATCTGCAAGGTCTTCGTCGCGATCTCGAAGTACGACACCGTCGAAGCCGGCACCACGCTCTTCAAGGAAGGCGACCGAGACAGCGACGACGGCTACGTCGTCCTCAGCGGCTCCGTCCGAGTCACCAAGTCCTACGCGCCCGAGTGCAAGGCCTTCGCGCCCGTCCTCCTCGGCGAGGTCAAGCAGTTCAGCCCGCGCAGCGAGCGCACCGCGACCGTCACCGCCAACGACGAACTCGAAACCCTCCATTTCACATGGCACCGGTTCAACGACACCGTCGATCAGACCTTCGACGAAACCGACCGCGAAGTCCTCCGCAAGGCCCTCCTTGGCTACGCATGGCTCCACCTGCTGAATTAGAGATCCCAGAAGGGTCGCGCTCCCGCGCAACCGGATCACTTACCGATGCTATCGCTCACCCAAATTGGGAGGGCGAGCGTCCTCGCGAGCCGCCGCGAACTGATCGCCTCGCCCTCTCCCGCATTCACCCCGCCCCACACAGGTGGCACAGGCGTTCCCGCCTGTGGATCGCGCACCGCCGGCCACGGCCCCCGCGAAAACCCTCCTCACTCAATCCATGTCCGCTCGCACGCCGAACAATGCCGCTGCACCGCCGGCACGCGCCGATGAAACCCCACCGCGAGAAACGCCAGCCCGCCCGTCAACGCCCCCGCAATCACCTTAGGCAAACTCACGTCGCCGTTTCGCTTGATCTCGCGCACATGCACCCCACGCGCAACCAAGCAATGCGGACACACGGCCCCGTCCTCTACAGGCCCATACTTCTGCTCGACGCTCAATGTCGTTGGGCGAGTCAGAATCACCGTCGCCGCGAACACCACGCCCACGCCGATGATGAACATGGATGCCGCGAATTCAAACACAACTACATTCCAATGAATTAAACCGAAGAAGGCCCCCAGAACCTGTCATTCTGAGCAACGCGAAGAACCTCTTCAACCGATCGCCCCACGCTCGCAAACAGACTCGAAACTCAAGACAAACGCGTGCGACCAGTCGGATCCGGCGATCTACTTCGCGAACCGCACCGACTCGATCTGTTTCTTCACCTCGAGCGGGCGAGCCATGCCCGTCAAATTCAGGTCCGATGTCCCGCGCCCGGTCAATTCCACGTCACCGAACCCCAGGATCCGGCCCATCACGCTCTGGCTGATCTCAACCGTCTCGAGCGAGATCAACTGCATCTCGTCCGTCTCGCGCCCGATAATTCCGTGCTTGTACACCACGCGTTTGGTCGTCAATCCATGTTCGATGTTCAAAATTTTCAGCGCCCTATAGATCGCAATCGGGATGGTGATCACCAGCAGCGTCAGCAGCACCGGCCCCACCCACACCTTCCAGTGCAACTTGAAATGCGCGACCACCGTCTCCCCCGGCGTCAACGAGTCTTCGATATAGCCCATGCGCCTAGTCCAGCGGCTCGATCCAGATGTTCCGGTACTGCACGTAGTTCCCGTGATCCTGGAGCCGGATCGGCCCCGGCGCTGTCGGCGGCGGCGCGAGCCGCTCTTTCTCGGTCCACGCCGTGATCCACTTCAACTCGACGTCGTCCTGAATCAACACGCCGTTCTGATACACCGTCATGCGACCAAACGCCGTCACCTTGCCGTTCGCATCCACGACCGGCGCCGTATACTCGATGTCGTACGTCTGCCACTGCAACGGCGGCCGGCACGCGTTCACCAACGGCGCGGCCAGTTTGTACAACCCGCCGCACTCGTCGTAGTACCCCTCCAGCCCATACGAGTCGAGCACCTGCACCTCATACACGCCCTGCAGGAACACGCCCGAATTGCTCCGTGCCTGCCCGCGCGACGCGGCCATCATCGGCGTCCGAAACTCGATGTGCAACCGGCAACTCTTGAAA
>CAYUZD010000063.1:290-13260 GCA_964449475.1 uncultured Nitrospirales bacterium | reverse complement strand
GGCCGCGCACCCCTACCCCGGTACGGGGGGCCCGTGGTGGCCCCTTGGGGGGGGGGCGTGGGGGCGGGGGGGTGGTATGGGGCCGCCGCCGGGCGGGTTGAGCGGGGAGGGCGGGTCGCCCTTGAGGAGGATGCGGCGGCGGGTGCGTTCGCGTTCGGGGTCGGGCACCGTGACGGCGCTGAGGAGGGCCTGGGTGTAGGGGTGGAGCGGTGCGTCGAGCACGGCCTGCGCGGGGCCTTCCTCGACGATGCGGCCGAGGTACATGACGGCGATGCGGCGGGCGATGTGGCGGACGACGGCGATGTCGTGCGTGATGAAGATGAGGGTGAGGTTGCGCGAGCGGCAGAGATCTGCGATGAGGTTTAGGATTTGCGCCTGGACGGACACGTCGAGGGCGGAGACGGGTTCATCGGCGATGATGAGTTCGGGTTCGAGCGCGAGCGTTCGGGCGATGGCGATGCGCTGGCGCTGACCGCCGCTGAACTCGTGGGGGTATTTACGCATGAAGCGCGAGGCGAGCCCGACGGTCTCCATCAGGTCGGCGACGCGCTTCGCGAGGTCCTTGCGTTTCGCTTTTTTGTGGATGCGCATCGGTTCGGCGATGGCGTCGAAGACCGTCATGCGGGGATTGAGCGAGGCGTAGGGGTCCTGGAAAATGAGCTGCGCCTCGGGGCGGATGGCGCGGAGTTCGGACTTCGAGAGCGCGCCCATATTCCGGCCGTTCAGCACGACGGTGCCGGCGGTGATGGGCACGAGGCGCAGGATGGTGCGCGCCAGCGTGGATTTGCCGCAGCCGGATTCGCCGACGAGACCGAGGACATCGCCGCGGTTCACCGTGAGCGAGACGCCGTCCACCGCGCGGACCGCGCCGGCGTCGCGGGTGAAGACGAGGCCTTCGCGGATGGGGAAATGGGTCTTGACATCGGTGAGTTGGAGGAGGGGGGAGGTCATGCGAGGGAGGGGCTTTCTGGGGATGTTGAAGAGATCAACACAAGGGCACGGAGAAAATCGCGGAACCCCCGCAGGCAGGATGTCTGCGCCACCAGCCCGGTCTCCTTCGTGGCGTCTGGGTTCTTAGTCGTCATTCGAGTTCTCCCTTCTGTACTCGTAGGCAGGCCGTTGCCCTGGTGGGGGTGAGGGGCTGGAGCGCGATGGCGGCGGTGCGGCAGGGATCCTGGGCGTAGGCGCAGCGCGGGGCGAAGGCGCAACCCGTGATTTCCTGCGCGAGGTCGGGCGGGAGGCCGGGGATGGTGCGGAGCGGTTCGCCGGGGCGCGTGTGCGCGGCGGGCAGGCTCTGCAGGAGCGCTTCGGTGTAAGGGTGGCGCGGGCGCGCGAAGAGTTCGGCGGTGGGGGCGGACTCGACGATGCGTCCGGCGTACATCACGAGGACGCGGTCGCAGGTGCCGGCGACGACGCCCATGTCGTGCGTGACGAGGAGGACGGCCATGCCGAGTTCGCGTTGCATCTGCTTGATGAGTTCGAGGATTTGCGCCTGGACGGTGACATCGAGCGCGGTGGTGGGTTCGTCGGCGATGAGGAGTTCGGGGCGCGTGATGAGGGCCATCGCGATCATGACGCGCTGGCGCATGCCGCCGGAGAACTGGTGCGGGTAGGCGCGGAGTCGGCGCGGGGCGTCCTGGATGCCGACGGCGGTGAGCATTTCGACGGCGCGGTCGCGGGCCTTGCGGCGGGAGAGCCGATCGTGGCGCACGAGCGGCTCGATGAGCTGCGCGCCGACGGTCAGGAACGGGTTTAGCGCGGTCATGGGGTCCTGAAAAATCATCGCGATGCGTTTGCCGCGAATCTTGCGGAGCTCTCGCGGCGTGCTGCGCAGGAGGTCTCCGCCGCCGAATTGCGCGGTGCCGCTCTCGATGCGGGCGGTGAGTTTTGGCAGCAGGCCAAGCAGCGCGTAACACGAGACGGATTTTCCGGAGCCAGACTCGCCGACGATGCCGAGGGTCTCGCCGGGGTGAACGGAGTAGGAGACACCGTCCACTGCGCGGACGATGCCCTCGCGCGTGTGGAAGTACGTGCGCAGGTCGTCCACTTCGAGCAGCGGCATGGGACCCCTTTTTTAACCGCAGAGAGCGCAGAGAGAGACAAAGAACTGCACCCCCTGCTCGCGCGGGGCGTTCGCCCGAACTTCCGGGCGAGCGCCGCACACTCTCCCTATTTCCTTTGTCTGCGCGTTGCCCTGGCGCATGGCCCGGACGCGCTCGGTGCTGGTAGAAGCGGCGAGACGCTGCTTCTACCTTGCGTGTGAGAAACAAGGGTGATTCGATTGACGTGCACTGAGGATGGTGCGGAAATTTCGATGAGAATGCAACAGGCGCCGGGTTTATGGATGGGGAGGTGTTGCCTGTCCGGCCTTGCGTTGTTCCTCGGCGTGTTTGAGGGCTCTCTGGTTCACGTGGTCGGTGTAGTCGGGCCAGGCGGAGTTGGAGCCGTCGGGGGAGCGCCACATGGTGAAGTGGCAGGTGGGCGCGCCGGCGGGGATGGTCGAGTCGAACCGGACGTCGAAGCCGAAGGTGTGGGCGTGATCGCGGAACGCCTCCATCATGCCCTGGACGAAGTAGCGCTGTACGCGGCAGTCGAAGGCCTTGTATGTGTCCTGGTGCGGGCACCAGAGGATGTCGAACGAGGCGGTGTTTTCGTCGTCGATGCGCGGGTCTTCGAGGCTGGCGTAGGCGATGCGGTTGATGACGGTGGCGTAGTAGCTGATGTACTCGGCCTGCGGCAGATCGGGCGGCGGCGTGCAACCGTCGAGGATTTGCGAACCGATGTCGTAGCCGATTTTTCGCAGCGCGCCGTAGACGACGTCCTGGCCGTCCTTGCCGAAGGCGACTTCGCAGTCTTTGAGGATCTGGATGACGGCCATGGCCTGCATGGTGCCCCATTGCCAGAGCGTGGCAGGGTCGAAGTCGGTCTTAGCGAGGACGTCTTCCTTCAATCGCTTGAGGCCCGCGGCGTAGGGCTGATTAAACTGGAATTTCTCCCAGCCGGGTTCGGGTCGGTGTTGCCAGTGGGACATGGATGACACTCCTCGCGTTCATGGCGACCGGTCATTAGACCACATTCTGCACCGGGCCGCCCGCGAGTCCGCGATGAATAAACGGAATGCCGCCCGGGGCCGTCGTAGTTACGAGTGCGGCCGTGTTGGCTGCTGGGAGAATCCCGTGAAACTTGCGTATGCCCGAGGTCTGTCTTTTTTGGCTATGGTGATGATTGCGCCGGTGTTGGCGTTCGGCGCGGACCTGTCGCCGGGGGTCGCGCTGGTCGAGCAGGAGAAGTGGGGCGAGGCGAGAACGTTTTTCGCGAAATACAACGACGGCAAGAACGCGGAGGTGCTGTATTACCTCGGGCGGATTGCGGTCGAGCAGGGCGAATATGAAACGGCGGAGACGCACCTGGAGAAGGCGGTGGCGCTGTCGCCGGACACGCACGCGTATGTGTCGTGGCTGGGCAAGGCGTATGGGTCGCACGGCCGCGAGGCGAACATGATCACGAAGGGGTTGCTGGCGCCGAAGATCCACAAGGCGTTCGCGCGCGCGGTCGAGCTGAAACCGGACGACGTGGAGTCGCGGGAGGACCTGGTGTCGTTCTACATCGAGGCGCCGTCGTTCCTGGGTGGGAGTTTCGATAAGGCGCGGGAACAGGCGGCGGCGATCGAGAAGTTGGACGGCGCAGCGGGCGCGCGGGCGTACGCGCAGATTGCGCGCGCGGACGACAAGCCCGAAGAGGCGTATGCGGCGCTGAAGAAAGGGGCGGAGGCGCATCCGGAGGATGTGTCGCTGGCGATCGATGCGGCGGTCAGCGCGCAACTGCTGCAGCGGTGGGACGAGTCATTCGCGATGCTGGACGGGATACTCGCGCGCAAGCCCGACGCGTGGCTGGCGTGGTTCTACGTCGGCCGGGGCGCGGCGGCTAGCGGGCAGCGGCTCGAGCAGGGCGCGCAGGCGCTGGAGAAGTTTTTGGCGGAGGCGCCGAAGGACGTGCCGGTGCCGCGCGATGCGGCGCACAACCGGCTGGGGCAGATTTTTGAGAAGCTCGGGAAGACGGCGGAGGCGCGCGAGCAGTTCGGCGCGGCGGTGAAGATGAATCCTGAGAATGCGGACGCGAAGGCTGGTTTGGGGCGGGTGGGTGGAGGCTGAAGCTAGTCGCACCTCCTTCTCACCACAGAAAACATAGAGAGCGCAAACGACTCACATCGGTGGAGCGGAAGGCGCGTGAGGGATCCGGTAGCGATATGCGAGATTCGGGGGGTACACCTCCGAGACTGTCCGTTTCCTGACACCAGTACTCCCAAGTCGATCCCGTCACTGACCGGACCGGTTCCCTCGTGGTCGCTTCGCTTTGGGACCTTGGCCACTCTTCTACCCGCCCCGGACCGTTCCATAGGAGGCTTACTGCGGTGGGTCGGCTCTATGGGGCTCCGCGCCGCCATTGCTCCGGCGGATTGGTGCCGAAGCGCGATTACTCTGCGCCCGCGGCTTTGGGGAGTTCGTCAGCGCCTAACAGATCCGAGTAGTGTTCCCGAAGGCAGTCGTCGCAGATCCCGTGGGAGACCTTTTTCCTGGCAGTATCGTAAAGATACTGCTCGATTCGGATCCATTGTCCGCTCTCCAGCCGCGTGTTCTTGCAGTGGGCGCAAAGCGGCAGGAGCGACTCCAAGTTCCCGATCCGCGTCTCCAATTCAATGATGCGAGTGTGGGATGCAATCCTGGACCTTAGGACAATGTATGCGATAGCAGCGGCGCTCAGCATGAGCCCCACTATCCCGGCGGTCTCGGGAAACGGCCGGAAGAAAAACACGATGAGCACCCAGGGAGCGACATACGAAAAGACGCAGGCTTTGAAGATCCGCATGTCGAGCAGGCATATCCCCATCGCGAACACGACCAGTGCGTCCGCAACCGGAAACACTGTACCGCGAAAGGGGATGATGGTGAGATGCCGTAACGCCACCGCCATCAATACTGCGGAACCGAGCCACTGGCTGTAGCGCGCCGGAAAGTTAGAGCGCAGGGAGGCTATCGCGACTGCCGCGGTGATCAAGAGCCCTACGGCGGTAACTAGCGTAACGGGATCGGTCCAACTTAGATCACCAAGAATTAAGTCCCGGCCGAGCGCCAAGACCTGAAGCACGGAGGCGGTTACGGCGATGACGGGGAGATTCCGCGCTTGCGCCTTGCTAAAGTAATCATGGTTTTCGCAAGAGCCCATCCGCCCGCCTCCCCCGAAGCTCGAACGGGATCCTACCACACAAGTCAAGAGCGTACTCAGACCGAACTAGTCCCGGCTCGCCTTCGGATCCAGCGCATCCCTCAGACCATCGCCGAGGAAATTCAGGGAGAAGAGCGTGAGGCTGAGGGTGAGCGAGGGGAACAGCAGCAGCCAGGGGTATTGCTCCATGTGGTCGGCGCCGTCGCGGATGAGGAGTCCCCAGGAGGACATGGGGGCTTGTACGCCGAGTCCGAGGAATGAGAGGAAGGCTTCGAGGAGCATGACCTGGGGGATGGTGAGGGTGGTGTAGACAATGATGGGGCCGAGGGCGTTGGGGATGACGTGGCGGGTGAGGATGCGCCATTGGGAGAAGCCCATGGCTTCGGCGGCTTCGATGAATTCTTTTTTGCGGAGCGAGATGACCTGGCCGCGGACGATGCGGGCCATGGTGAGCCATTCGACGGCGCCGATGGCCATGAAGAGCAGGATGATGTTGTGGCCGAAGAAGACCATGAGAATGATGACGAAGATGGTGAAGGGGAGCGCGTAGAGGATGTCGACGAGGCGCATCATGGCGGAGTCGGTGCGTCCGCCGAGGAAGCCCGCAGTCGCGCCGTAGAGGACGCCGATCAGGAGCGAGACGCTGGTGGCGGCGAAGCCGACCATGAGGCTGACGCGGCCGCCGTAGAGCAGCCGGGTGAGGAGATCGCGGCCGAGGTAGTCGGTGCCTAGCGAGTGGGCGGCGCTGGGGGGAGTGGGGCCGAGTTCGAGGTTCTGGGCTTCGTAGGAGTAGGGCGCGATCCACGGGGTGGCGATCGCGACCGTGGCGGCGACAATGATGAAGCAGAGGCCGAAGAGCGCGAGGCGGTTTCGGCGAAGCCGGCGCAGGGCGTCTTGCCAGAGGGAGGTACCCTTTTCGAGTTGGGCGGCGATCTCGGTCATATCGGCGAGAACTCAGGGATGAAGCGCATGGGCGAGCCGCCCATGCCACGGAAGCGCGAGATTGCTTCGTCGCAAACCCCGCTCCTCGCAATGACAAATGGGGGCGACGAAAACGCCTGGGCCGCATCAAGATGAACGAAGCACCGCGCGCGCGCGTCGAGTGAGGATTGGCTAGGCATCGCGAAGCCTTGGGTCGAGCCAGAGGTGGACGAGGTCGACGATGAGGTTGAAGAGGATGATGAGGGTGGCGTAGACGAGGACGGTGCCGATGATGAGGGTGTAGTCGCGGTTGAAGGCGGACTCGACGAAGCGGCGGCCGAGTCCCGGGATCTGGAAGATGGTCTCGACGACGAACGAGCCGGTGAGCATGCCGGCGGCGGCGGGCCCCAGGAAGGAGACGACGGGCGCGATGCCGCCGCGGAGCGCGTGGCGCAGGACGACGCGGGCTTCGGAGAGGCCCTTGGCGCGGGCGGTGCGGATGAAATCCTGCGATAGGACTTCAAGCATGCCACCGCGGGCGAGCCGGGCGATGTAGGCGGCGTAGGCGAGGCCGAGGGTGACGGACGGCAGGATTTTTTGCGGGTCGGTGAGCGTGTGCCAGCGGAGGTGGACCTCGGTCGTCGCGCCGAGGGTGACTTCGATGAGCGGGTCCCAACCGGAGACGGGCAGCCAGCGCAGCCAGATGCCGAACGCGAGCGCGAGCATGGGGCCGACGACGAAATTGGGGATGCAGATGCCGATCATGGCGAAGGACATGGGGACGTAGTCGGTGGCGGAGTTGGGGCGGAGCGAGGCGACGATGCCGGCGGTGAGTCCGAGCGCGAGGGCGATGAGGAGGGCATAGGCGCCGAGTTCGAGCGAGACGGGCAGGCTGAGGAGGATGAGTTCGTTGACGGTGTAGGACGCCTCCTTGAAAGAGGGGCCGAGATCGCCCTGGACGAGCCCGGCGAGGTAGTCGACGTACTGCCGCCAGAGCGGGGCGTTGAGGTTGTAGTACTCCTCGAGGCGTTCGCGGACCTGAGCGGAGACATTTTTTTCGTCGTCGAACGGCCCGCCGGGCGCGAGACGCACGAAGAAGAACGTGAGCGTGACGATGACGAAGAGGACGGGGATCGCTTCGAGCAGGCGGCGGAGGATGGCTTTGAACATCTACTTACGATCCTGTCCACTGGCGTTCGCGAGGTACTCGCGTACTGAAACTGCCAATGGCCCGATTTTTTCGGTCGCAGCAGACCAAACGATTTGCGAATCGATTCCGAAGTAGGCGTGGATTAAGACGTTTCTCATGCCGATGATTTCCCGCCACGGTACGGCGCCAATCCGCGCACGAATGTCATCGGGGAGACGCTGGGCTGCTTCACCGATGATTGTGAGGTTTCGGACTGTCGCGTCGAGACGCATCGACTCCGCGACGAACTGTTCGTAATCGACGGCATGAACATACTGAGCGATTCTTTCGCATGCGCTCAGGATGTCTTCGAGATAGAGAAGCGGATCACGTGACATGGACGAGATCGGCGGAGACGTTCTGTTTAAGCCTAGGTTTGAGCATCGGTTGGGTGACGAGATCCACCGATCTGCCCAGCATGTCTTCGATGAACGACTTGAGTCCGAAATAGGCGTCGAACGTGTGGGGTCCGTGGAATTCGACGAGCAGATCGACATCGCTGTCGTCGCGAAGCTGATCGCGAGCGGCGGAACCGAAGAGCGAGAGCGATTGAACGCGAAACCGCTGATGCATTTCGTGTTCGTGAGCGCGCAGCGCGCGGATGATGTCGTCGCGGGTCATTGCTCCCACTCCAAAGTTTCCGGCGTTCTCCATCTATTGTGCACCGGATCGCGTTGCGAAAACACGATTGCCGCGCCCCTTCCCCGCAATGCGAACGCCGGGCGCGTTTGGGTGCGCCCGGCGTGGCCGTGAGCGGTTGGCCGGCGTCGAGCGCCGGGCCGTGTGGAAGTTGGTTATCCGCCGAGGAGCTGCAGGGCGGTCTGCGGAATGATGTTGGCCTGGGCGAGCACGGCGGTGCCGGAACTGACCAGGATCTGGTTCTTGGTGAAGTCGATGGTTTCGAGCGCGATGTCCGCGTCGCGGATGGCGCTCTCCGAGGCCTTCGAGTTCTCTTCCTGAATCTGCAGCGTGGTGATCGTGAACTCGAGGCGGTTCTGGATCGCACCGAGTGTGGAGCGCTGCTGGTTGAGCGTGGTGAGCGCGGTGTCGAGGCCGGCCAATTCGGCCCGGGCGTTGGTGCCGTCCGCGCCGGTGATGTCCACGGCGGCCAGACCCAATCCCGCGGCCGTGGCCGCGGTCGCGAAGGCGACGGTAATCGTCGTTGTAGCGCGGGCTCCGACCTGCAACGTCAGGTTGACGGGTGCCGCGAGCGGGAACAGTCCGTTGAACTCGGTGTCGTTCGCGATACTGTCGAGTTGATCGATCAATTCGTCCACTTCGAGCTGCAGATCATCGCGATTCTGTGCGCTGAGCGTGCCGTTGGCGGCCTGCACGGCGAGCTCGCGGATGCGCTGGACGATATTGACGGACTCGCTGAGCGCGCCCTCGGCGGTCTGCACGAGGTTGATGCCGTCCTGTGCGTTTCGCTGGGCGACCCGCGCGGCGATGTTGACCGAGCGGAACCCTTCGGCGATCGCGAGGCCGGCGGCGTCGTCGCCGGCGGTGTTGATGCGCAGGCCGCTCGATAGGCGTTCTAGCGATTTGTTAAGCGCGCGCGTCGAGTTTCGCAGGATGCGGGTAGTTTTCAGTCCCGCGACGTTCGTGTTGATGCGTAGACCCATGACTGCTTCCTCCGTGAAGCGTTACGCCGCTGCATCCATGCATTGGCGGTGCCGAGGACGATCGTCCTTGCGGCACTGGGGGAACTATCGGCAGGGGATCGGGGGAACTTTAGCGCCTTGAAGCTGCTTGGCCGCAGCGCGAACGGGATCGTGTTGGACGCGAGACAGGCTCCAGCCTGAAGCCTTTCCACCGTCACGCGTCCTGCGCGGTGCGGTGATCTCGGAAGAGGGTAATGAAAGCGGCAGCGAGCTGCCGCACTCCAAAGATCATGCGTAGGGCAGTGGATCGCGGGCGTGGGCGGCGGCGAAGGCGTTGAGGCGTTCGCGGCAGGTGGGGCAGGCGCCGCAGGCGGTGGCGCCCCCGCGGTAGCAGCTCCAGGTGTGGGCGAAATCGACGCCGAGTTCCTGGCCGAGCGTGACGAGCGCGTCCTTGCGCAGGTCGATAAACGGCGCGTGGATGGTGACGGCGTCGCGGCGGTTGAGCGCCAGGGTGGCGTTGAGCCGGTCGAGGAACTCGCGCGTGCAGTCCCAGTAGCCGTATTCGTCGTGGGCCTGCGCGCCGTAGAACACGTCGCGGACGCCGTGCGCCTCGGCGTATGCCGCGGCGATCGAGAGCAGGATCAGGTTGCGGTTCGGGACGTACGTGGGCGGCTGATCGAGCGTTGAGGGGTCGAGCGCGGCGAGGTCGGGCACATCGCCGCCGCCGCGGACAAGCGTGGTGCCCGCGCTCACGAGTTCGGCAAGGAACGAGAGATCGACGATGTGGTGCGTCGCGGCGCGCGCGGCGCGGGCCTGCCAGGACGCGGCCTCGAGTTCACGGGCGTGGCGCTGGCCGTAGTCGAAGCTCAGCGCGTGGATGGGCCGTCGCTGGAGGCGCTGCGCGACGTGGTGCAACAGGACGGTCGAATCCATGCCGCCGCTGAGGAGGACGACGGCGCTGGATTCGCTTGAATCGGGCATGCTCACCTCGGCGTTACGATGCGAATTGTGCCGCAGGCGTATGTCCGAAACCAATCGCTCGCAGGCCGTCAAGATTGACCGATCCGGCGAGGTTTGCTAGGTTCTAACGTTGCAGAGTGGGCATCAACGGGAGGTCGCGCGGCATGGACGGCTTGATCATGGACTTCGATCTGACGCTGGACGCGGTGTTGCGTCGGGCGGAGCAGCATTTTTACAAGAAGGAGATCGTGACGCGGCTGCCGGACAAGAGTTTTCACCGGTACACGTATGGGGACATGGCGAAGCGGGCGAAGAAGCTCGCGCTGGCGCTGCAGCGGCTGGGGATAAAGCCGGGGGAGGCGGTGGGGACGCTTTGCTGGAACCATTACCAGCATTTCGAGGCGTATTTCGCGATTCCGATCCTCGGCGGCGTGCTACACACGCTGAACCTGCGGCTGCACCCGGACGACCTGGAGTACATCGCAAACGACGCGGGCGACCGCGCGGTGATTTTCGACGAATCGCTGCTGCCGCTGCTGAAACAGTTCAAGGACCGGATCAAGGCGCAGCACTACATCATGATCCGCAGCACGAACGCGGAACTGCCGAAGGGGATGCTGGACTATGAGGCGCTGCTGGCGAAGGAAGACGACGCGAAGTTCGACTACAACACGCTGAACCTGCGTGAGAAGCAGGCGTGCGCGACGTGTTACACCTCCGGCACGACGGGGCGGCCCAAGGGCGTGCTGTACTCGCACCGGGCGATGGTGCTGCATTCGCTCGCGGCGATGATGGCGGATGTGCACGACCTGCGCGAGTCCGACGTACTGCTGCCGGTGGTGCCGATGTTCCACGCGAACGCGTGGGGCCTGCCGTACGCGGCGGGGATGGCGGGGCCGAAGTTTGTGTTCCCGGGGCCGTTCCTCGATCCGGCGAGTTTGCTGGAGGCGTTCGACCAGGAAGGCGTGACGATCACGGCGGGCGTGCCGACGATCTGGCAGGGGCTGCTGACGGTGCTGGACGCGAACCCCGGCAAGTACAACCTCAAGAAACTGCGGCGGCTGATCGTGGGCGGGTCGGCGGTGCCGATGAGCCTGATGAAGAACATGCAGGACCGGCACGGACTGACGATCATCCAGGCGTGGGGCATGACGGAACTGTCGCCGATGGGCACGGTGTCGAACCTCAACTCGGAATTGCGCGCGAAACCCGAGGGCGTGCAGTACGAGTATCGCGCGATGCAGGGCGTGCCCGTGCCGATGGTGGAGATCCGCGCGCGCGGGGACAACGGGCTGGCGCCATGGGACGGCAAGTCGATGGGCGAGCTGGAGGTGCGCGGGCCGTGGATCGCGAGCGCGTACTACAACCGGCCGGACGCGGCGGACCGGTTCACGGACGACGGCTGGTTCAAGACGGGCGACATCGTGACGATCGACCCGATCGGGTACATCAAGATTCAGGACCGGTCGAAGGACCTGGTGAAATCGGGCGGCGAGTGGATCAGTTCCGTGGACCTCGAGAACGCGATTATGGGGCACCCGAAGGTGGCGGAGGCGGCCGTGATCGCGGTGCCGCATCCGAAGTGGGACGAGCGGCCGCTGGCGTGCGTAGTGCTGAAGAAGGGCGAGACTGCGACCGAAGACGAGATCAAGGGCTTCCTCGCGGACAAGGTCGCGAAATGGTGGATTCCGGACAACGTCGTGTTCATAGACGAAGTGCCGAAGACCTCGGTGGGCAAGTTCAAGAAGACCGAGTTGCGCGACCGGTTCCAGGACTACGCGGCCGCGAAGACGTCGTAACGCGTGGGAGGATCGAGGGTGCCTCATCGCGAAACCCGTTCCTCGCAAGGACGGGGAAGCGGAAGCTCGGCAGGGCATGGGCAGGCGAGACGCCTGCTCCACCGGCGAGTGGGGTAGTCACTCTGGGTGCGCGCACGCCTAAGCGGGAGTTCGCCTAGGCGTGGCACACGATCGATGGGTTGGTTATGCGGTGATCGACTCGACGGCGTAGGGTTCGCGGTAGTTGCGCGTCATCATGGCGTTGGCCTCGGCGTCGCCGATGACCTGTTCGGTCGCCGGGTCGAACTGGAAGCTGCGGCCGAGGCGCGCGGAGACGAGACCCAAGTGGCAGAGCGCGGAGGAGTAGTGGCCCTCCTCGATCTCGGCGTTCAGGGTCGAGCGGTCGCGCGAGCGGACGGCGTCGATGAAATTCTGGTAGTGGTCGCCGCCGCGTTCGCCGGACGGTCCGGGTTCTTCCTTCGATCCGAGGAAGATCTGGTAGTGGCTGTAGCTGTCGATGACCATGTACCCCTCGGAGCCGTAGAAGAGGTTGCCGATCTTGGCGCCCTTCTCGTCGTTGGTGAGCCAGGGGCGCACTTCGAACTGGAGCATCTTGCCCATCGGCCCGTCGTTGGGGAACATGAACTCGGTGGTGATGACGTTCGGGGTTTCCTTGTCGTCGTCAAACAGGAACTTGCCGCCCATGCCGCCGACGCGCGTAGGCAGCGTGACGCCGAGGCCCCAGCGCGCGAGGTCCATCTGGTGCACGCCCTGGTTGCCGATGTCGCCGTTGCCATATTCCCAGTGCCAGTGCCAGTTGTAGTGGAACCGGTTCTCGCTGAACGCGCGCTCGGGCGCGGGCCCGAGCCACATGTCGTAATTGACACCGGCGGGCGGCGCGGCGTCGGGCTTTTTGCCGATGGTGCCGCGGTTCTTGTAGCAGAGTCCGCGGGCGAGATAGACGTCGCCGATGGCGCCGTTGCGGAGGTGGTCCATCGCTTCGCGGATGGCGGCGCTGCTGCGGATCTGGGTGCCATGCTGCACAATGCGGTTGTGCTTGCGTGCGGCATTGACGAGTTGTCGGCCCTCCCAGACGTTGTGCGAGCAGGGCTTCTCGACGTAGACGTCCTTGCCGGCCTCGATGGCCCAGATGGCGGCGAGCGAGTGCCAATGGTTGGGCGTGGCGATGGAAATGACGTCGATGTCCTTGTCGTCGAGAAGCTTGCGGATGTCGTTCACGAGTTTGGGCTTGTTCTTGAAGCCCGGGATTGTCTGTCCGGCGTTCTTCGGATCGGGAC
>CAYUZD010000063.1:0-280 GCA_964449475.1 uncultured Nitrospirales bacterium | reverse complement strand
GAGTCCGCCGAGTCCGCCGATGTGGTCCTTGCCACGGCCGCGAATGCCGACGACGCCGACGCGGACACGGTTGTTCGAACCGGCCCACGCGGTTTTTGACGTGCCGAGTACGCTCGCGGCGGCCGCGCTGACCTTGGCTGCGCCCTTCATGAAATCTCTGCGCGAAACATTGTCCATGACTGCCTCCTCGATGCGCCGCGGCCCCAAGAGACCCGGTCTCTCTCCAGATTGTCGCCCTTAGACTACTTCGTCGAGCCTCAAAATGGAAGCGCCCCGGCGC
>CAYUZD010000062.1:3594-13361 GCA_964449475.1 uncultured Nitrospirales bacterium | reverse complement strand
AGAGGCCGTCTGGAACGAGGCCGCGGACTGACCGCGGGCCCGCGCGCAGCATGACAGTCGCCACAAGTCCACGTGCACGCGCGCGACGTGGCTGGATCGCGCTAATCGTCGCGTTCGCGGTCGTCGTCTTACTCGCGGTGGTGGACGCCGCGCTCAAGCGCGCCCCGCACGCCGGCTTCGTGTCGCCAGATGCCGAGTCCACCGTCGTCGCCGCCGACCTGCCGCGCGCGTGGGCGGCGTTCGAGCGCTCCGGCCCGTTTCTGAGTGCGCAACGCGACGCGCCGGAGGTCTACCCGCGCGCGGGTGTCTGGCTCCGGCGAAACGCGCTTCTGCGGTGGACGCCGCTGCGGTCGTACGTCTGGCTGGGCCGCCCGATTTCGATCTCGATCTCGGATAGCGACTGGGTGTTGTCGTGCAAGCCAGGGTTGCTCTTGCGCGCCGCCGCCGCGTCCGGCGCGATGGGCCCCACGGCATGGCGCGACGGCTTCCTGCTGATCGGCAGTGCCGATCGCGCGGTCGAAGCGGTGAAATCGCGCGGGGTCCGCGCGGAAGCTCCCGCCAGTGCCGACGCCCTCCGCGTCGCGTGGACGGGCGATCGCGCCGGCTTCGTCGAGGTGTCGTTCGCTCACGACTGGACCGCATCCGGCTCGGCGCGGTTGTTGCCCGCGGAATCGCCAACGATCGGCGATACGACCCGGCGCGTGGACGTGTGGCCCGGGTCCCCGGCGTTGACGCTCCTCGTCAGCGACCGCGTGTCCATGGACGATCTCGTGCCCCGCGAGTGGCCCAAGTTCCCGCTGCACGATGATCTCGAGCGCGCCTGGGACGAACTCCTCGCGCGGCTGCCGAACGGCTGGGACACCGGCGCGGAATCGCTCCAGTTCGCGTTGCAGACAGTCGACACGCGCGGCGTCGCCCCGATACCGGAGTTGGCCGTGATACTGCGTTCGCCGGCCCCGTTCGAGGCGTTCGCAGCTCCGCCCGGCGCGATCCCCTACGTCTGGGGCGCGGTGCCCGGGTGGATGCATCCGTGGCGCGGCGAACCTGTCTCGCTCTACGCCGCCGGCTCCTCGCGGCTGCGCGTCTTCGCCAACAACGAGCCCGCCATGGCCCGCGCGCTTGATCGCCCGCTGACCGGCCGCATCGTCAACTACGACGCGCGCCTCGAAGCCGACTTCACGCAACTCGGCGCGATCGCGCGTGCGCTCGTGCGGACGGCCGCGGAGCAGCAATTGCTTCCCGGCTACACCAAAGACGACGCCGAACTGGATATCGTCCCCTGGCTGAACGCGGCCGCCGCGCTCGGCCGGCTCGAACTTGAAGGATGGCGCGTCGACGATCGCCTTGAGTTCACGGGTACGCTTGTCGCACCTCCGTTGGAGTCGGCGACAGAATGAGACCGCTCGCGCTCACTCTGATTCTTCTCGCGTTCAATGCGCGCGCGGACGAACCGCCGCAGGTCGCCGCCATCGCCGGTTCCGGCGGACTCAGCATCGGTGTCAACGGCGACGGTGTGTTGTCCGTGTTCCGGTGGCCGGGTCCAGGCGCGCCCGATCAACTTGCCGCGCCCGGCGATGGTGCATCCGGCGGCGGCCGTTGGGGCATCGGCGCGAGCGAGCGCACGCTCTGGGCGGGCGACGCGGATGCGCGAGTCGTCCGCGCGCCGTGGACCAACGAAGACGGCGCGATCGAGTCCGTCATCGAGTGGCCCGGGGCGGGGATCCGCGCCGAGGTGACCTTCACCGTGCTCCCGAATGCGTCCGCATTGATCTGCGTCGTGGATGTGTTCGGCGCGCGCGACGTTCCCCAAATCCTCTGGCGCTCCGAGTGGGCGTCCCGGACGCATCTCGTGCCTGAACTCCCCCAGGCCGATGGGCTGCTCGACGAATTGAACGGTTTCGCCGCCGTCGCCGACGCCCCCGCGGGCCGCGTCTGGCATCTTCGTCCCGAACGTCCCGGCCGCGAAGACACGCACCGCGCGCGGGAACTCGTTGCGCGCCGCGCGCCGATTTCCGCATGGAGCGATGCATTCGATGACGGTGTCTGGATCGGTGCGGGTCCCGGCGCTAATGCCCGAATCGACGGGGCCGAAGCGGCGCTGGCTCGGCATGGCCCGATCGCGTCCGTGATAGAGCCCGCGGTCGAATCGCGAGGTGTCTCGTACCGCGCCGCGATCGCGATCGCCGTCGCATCGAACCATCGGGACGCCGCCGCGCTGCTCGATTCCACTGCGATGGCCTTGATCGAGTCCGGCGAACGCGCCGCGCCGGACGACGTCGAGTTCTACCGTTCGCACCATCTTCAGGTCTTGTCGACGCTGCGCGATCCGGACAGCCGTCGCGTCGTTCGTGGATTGTCTTCCGTGCCCGCGCTCGCCCGCGATTGGCCGCGCTACGGAGCATGGGTCGCGCTCGCGTCCGATCGCGCGGACGCCGAGAAAATCCTGACGAACTACCTCGACGCCGTGCGCATGTCCGACGCGCCGTACCTTCCCTACGGTTCGATTCCGGAATCGTTCTACGTCAACGGCGAGATCGCGTCGCCTCGCTTCATCGTCGATGACCTCGGCCCCGCCCGCACGCTGTTCGCGACGGCGCGATTCGTCGGCACGCTGCCTGAGGCCGACCGCGCCGCGTGGATCCGGCGCCGGCTCAACGCAGTTCGCGCCGCGGGCGAATTTCTCAGCATATGGGTGGATCCGCGCCGCGGCGCGCCGCTGTGGTCCTCGGATCCCGAGGGACTCGCCGATTCGCAGACGCAGACGGCCGTCTTCGATCATTACGCGGGCATCACCGCGGCGATCCGGTTGCTCGGCGTGGCGGGCGAGACCGCACCCGACACGTGGACGTCCCGCGCCGATACCTTGCGTGAACTCTGCGAGCGGATCGTCACGACGCGCGCGATGGGTTGGACGCCCGCGCAGGCCATCGTCACAAACTTCGACGGATTCGATTCCGAGACGCTCAACGCAATCGCCCGCGCCATCCGGAATGCGCTCGAGGGGGCCGAATCGCTTCCGCCGGACGACGCCGCGCGGCTGGCGGCGCAGATCGCATTGCTTCAGGAGGACGCGCGGGTCCAGACGAACCCGTTGCCGCCGCACTTGCTGCGTCGCGCAGTCGAATGGGCCTCGGCGGACAGGAACGAACCCAACGCATACCGCTCCGCATTGGTACTCTTCGCGCTAGACCCGACAGATTCTCCATAAACTATTCATTTATAAGGACTTGTGGTATGGGTCCGAGAGTCGGCTCCGCTTCGGGTTTGGTCCAGCGCAGAAAGCCCGTTTTAAGGCGTAGCGCCTAATTTAAACCTAGAAATTGCAGGCGCTTACGTAGTATGCTACTCGGCACGCGATGTGCTCCCTCCGCTGCATGTTCTGTCTCTTGCAACCGGCGTGCTCTGTCCGGCGTGTTTTTCCGTGTCTTTTCGCGCTGGCCGTGGCAGGTTTGTGCCAGGCCGACCCGGTCATTTCTGCCGCGCTGGACCCCGAAAACCCTAAATCGGGTATCCCTTTCCGTGTCGAGTACCGGGTCGAGTGGGCCGGCAGTCCGAACGACTTTGCCATCGTCCCCGCCGATCCCGCGCCGGTCGCGTGGGGCACGTCGCGGCTCGTCAGCGCCCAATCGGAAACCTCGCCCGATGGCCAGGCGGTAACGTATTCGGTCGAATTCGTCGCCGACCGCCCGGGGGCCTACGAGGTCCCCGCGTTCAAACTCGCTTACGCCCCGGGCGCAGACGTGTACGCGGCACCGGTCGAATACACCCCGGCGACCACGTCCCACGCAGCACACGCCCACGGCGAAGCCGAGACTAGGCCGGAGGCCGAACTCGCGACGACGCCGCTCGAGGCGGGTCCGATCGACGTAAATGTGGGTTACTACTTCGCGCCGGAGCTGATCGCGGGACTGGCCGCGGGCGCGCTTGCGCTGGCGGCCGCGGGAGTCGTGATGGCGCTGCGTGTGCGTCGCGCGCGGGCCCGCCACGAGAATCCGATCCCCGGCGCGACGACGGTGCAAAGCGTGTTGAACCTCGCGCGCCAGCACCGGCTCGACGGAAAGTTTTACGACTACTACCGCGCGCTCGCGCAGGCGGCGACGCTCGCCGCTCCGAACCACGCGGCGCGCAAGCTGCGCGAGAAGCTCGAGGCCGACGCCCAGCGCGTGGGGTACGGCGCGCTGCAACCGAGCGAGGACGATTTGGAAGGGGCACTGCGGGACCTGGAACGCGTACTGCGCGAACCGGCCGCGACACGGAGCGAGGGTTAACCGGGCATGGCTGCAGTTTCAGTAGAGGCAATCCGGCGAAACGTCGAGTCGCAATCGCGGTTCATCGGCCGCCTGCGCCACGAGATCGCAAACGTCATCGTCGGCCAGCAGTACATGATCGACCGGCTCATCGTCGCGATGCTCGCGAACGGCCACGTGCTCATCGAGGGCGTGCCCGGCCTCGCCAAAACCACCGCGGTCAAGACGCTGGCCCGCGCCATGGAGTGCTCGTTTTCGCGCATCCAGTTTACGCCCGACCTGCTCCCCGCGGACCTCGTCGGCACGCAGATCTACAGCCCCAAGGACAGTACGTTCAGCACGAAGAAGGGCCCTCTGTTCGCGAACCTCGTGCTCGCGGACGAGATCAACCGCGCCCCGGCCAAGGTCCAGAGCGCGCTGCTCGAGGCCATGCAGGAGCACCAGGTCACGATCGGCGCGGAGACGTTCGCGCTGCAGCCGCCGTTCATGGTGCTCGCCACGCAGAACCCCATCGAACAGGAAGGCACCTACCCGCTCCCCGAGGCCCAGGTTGACCGGTTCATGTTCAAGCTCAAGGTCACGTACCCGACCCGCGCCGAAGAACGCGAGATGATGGATCGCGTGGACCTCCTGCACGAGCCGAAGGTGAACGTCGCGGTGTCGCGCGACGAGATCCTCCGCGCGCGCGAACTCGTCAACCAGATCTACGTGGACGACAAGGCGAAGAACTACATCGTCGACATCGTCCAGGCCACGCGCCATCCCGAGGCGCTCGGCCTCGATCTGAAAAACCTCATCGAATACGGCGCCTCGCCGCGCGCGACCATCTACCTGCAACAGGCCGCGCGATCGCTCGCGTTCCTCCAGGGCGAGGGCAACGTGTTCCCGAACGACGTCAAGCAAGTCGCCATGGACATACTCCGCCACCGCGTCACGGTCACCTACGAAGCGGAAGCGGAAAACATAACCAGCGAGGATATCGTGCGCCGCATCCTCGACACGGTGCCGGTACCGTAATCGCCGGAGAAAGGGGATACCCATGAGCTACGCAGAAGAAGAAGAAGTAGGACCGGCGACGACCAGCACGGTCAAGAGCGGATCGCGCAGCAAGCGCGACTTCTCGCTCCGGAACGAAGACGATCGCGAACGGCTGCTCTCCGAGATGTGGTGCCACCGCTGCATGGAAGTGCCGGCCGCGATCGAGGAGCCGCAGGAGTTCGAAGGCAATGGGCTGGTGTTCCTCGAAGGGCGTTGCTTCAGCTGCGGGGCGACGCTCGTGCTGGAGATCGACGAGTAGCGCGCCCGCGCGCCAGGGGTTGCCGCGTCCATGATTCCAGCGGAAGTCATGCAAAAGATTCGCCGGATCCAGATCCGGACGAGTCACATGGTCAACGACATCCTCGCCGGCGCGTACCATTCCGTCTTCAAGGGCCAGGGAATGGAGTTCGAGGAGGTGCGCGAGTACGTCCCGGGCGACGACATCCGCCTCATCGACTGGAACGTCACCGCGCGCACGTCCGTCCCGCACATCAAGATCCTCGTCGAGGAGCGCGAGCTCACGGTCATGCTCCTCGTCGACGCGAGCGGCTCCGGGCGTTTCGGCAGCGTCGGCCGGTTCAAGAACGAACTCGCGGCGGAGCTCTGCGCCGTACTCGCCTTCTCGGCGATCCGCAACCACGACAAGGTCGGCCTCATCATCTTCACCGACCACATCGAGTTGTACGTCCCGCCGCAAAAAGGCCGCAAGCACGTGCTCCGCGTCATCCGTGAAGTGCTCTACTTCAAGCCCGCCGGCCGCGGCACCGACATTCCCGGCGCGCTCCACTTCCTCAACGGCATCACGCACCGCCGCGCCGTCGCGTTCCTCGTGTCCGATTTCATGGCAAAGGACTACGAGACGCCGCTGCGCATCGCGAACAAGCGCCACGACCTCATCGCCGTCACCGTGACCGATCCGCGCGAGGAAACGCTGCCGGATGTCGGCCTCGCCTACGTGCGCGACGCCGAGACCGGCCGCGAATCGCTCGTCGATACCGGCGACGGCTCGATGCGCGCGAACTACGCGAAGGCCGCCGCCGCCCGCGCCACCGAGCGTGACGAAGTCTTTCGACGTACGCGGGTCGATTCGATCCACGTGCGCACCGATCGCGATTACATCGACGAGATCTACCGGTTCTTCCGCATGCGGGAGAAACGCTATGCGTAGCGCCTTCGTTCTGGCGCTCGCGTTCGCGTGGAGCGCCGCCGGCGCCGCGCAAGTCACCGCGCGCGCGTCCCTCGACCCGCCCATCGTGCCGTTTCACAAGTCCGCCGTGCTCACGCTCGTCGTCGAGGCGCCCACCGGCACCGAAGTCACCATTCCGGACGTGCGCGACGCGCTCGGCGAACTCAAGGTCAAGGGCACGCCCGCGCACAAGCAGGAAATCATCGGCGAGACCCGCGTCCGCACGACCGAGCAGTACATTCTCGATCCGATCCACGTCCGCTCGTATTTCATCCGCCCGGTCGAGCTCACCTGGTCCGGCGGAAGCCTGACCGTCCCCATCCCCGCGTTCCGCGCGCGCGACCTCACGCCCGAGGAAGTGGCCGAGGCGAACACGTTCGTCTCGGAACTTCCGGGCGGCCCGGGCGTGGATACCGGCATGCGCCGCCCCGCGTGGCACTGGGCCGTGCTCGCCGCCGTCGTCGCGGCGCTCGCGCTCGTCGCGTGGCGGATGCTGCGCCGCACGCGCGAAGTGCTCGCGCCCGAGCCGATCAAGACGCCGTGGCAAATCGCCAAAGAGCGCCTCGCGCTGCTCCAGACGCGCCAGTTGCCGCAACAAGGAAAGTTCGACGCGTACTACGTCGATCTCTCGTCCATTCTCCGCTACTACATCGAGGGCCGGTTCCAGTTGCACGCGCCCGAACGCACCACGCCCGAGTTCCTCGCCGAGACCGTCGGCCACCGGTACTTCTCGCCCCAGCAGGAAGTGTTTCTGTCGCGCTTCCTGCGGCTGTGCGACCGCGTGAAGTTCGCGCGATTCCGGCCGGACCTCGAAGAGATGGCGCGCAGCTTCGACGAAGTCGCGCACTTCGTCGAGGACACGATCCCGCGCGAGACGCCCGCCGTGCAACCGCCGGAGGCCGCCGCGGCATGAGCTGGCTGGACGCCTTCTATTTCCAGGCGCTGCGCAGCCCCGTGTGGCTGTTCCTGCTCATCGGCGTCGCGCTGCTGCTCGCCGCGGAAATCCTCTCGCGGCCCTCCGGCGTGATGAGCGTCTCCACCGGTGAAACGCTCGCCGCGCTCCGCGGCCGCACCAAGGCCGTCCTGCGCCATCTGCCCGCCGTGCTCCGCGCGCTCGCGCTCACGATGCTCATCGTCGCCCTCGCGCGGCCGCTGAACGGAATGCGCCCGCGCGTCGAGAGCGCCGAGGTGCGCGACATCGTGCTCGCGGTCGACGTCTCCGGCAGCATGACGGCCGAGGACTTCGTGGACGCCGGCGGCTCGCGCCGCGACCGGTTGTTTGTGACCAAGGCCGCCGTGCGCGACTTCGTCCAGAACCGCAAAACCCGCCCCACCGATCGGTACGGCACCGACCGCGTCGGCCTCTTGCTCTACGCGAGCTACGCGTGGATCCAGACCCCGCTCACGCTCGACTACGCGCTCCTCGAACACGACCTCGACCAGATTGTCATCGATCAGCGGAATGAAAAGCACAACCGCACGGCCATCGGTTCGGCCATCGGCCTCTCCGTCAGCAACCTGCTCAAGTCCGCGGCCGAGTCCAAGGTCATCGTGCTGCTCACCGACGGCATCAACAACCACGGCAGCCTCGATCCGATTACCGCCGCGGAACTCGCCAAGCGGTACAACATGCGCGTCTACACCATCGGCGCCGGCTCGCCCGTCTCGCGCACCGCGTCGCCGCGCGACAATCCCATCGATGAAGAGACCATGAAGCGCATCGCCGAGATCACCGGCGGCAAGTACTACCGCGCGACCGATCTCGCGACGCTCCGCGAAGCCTACGACGAGATCAACGCGCTCGAAACGACGCACATCGATCTCGGCGAGGTGTACGACTTCGACGAAGGGTTCATGCCGTGGACCGTTACTGGCGCGGCGCTCATGCTGATGTCGCTGCTCAGCCGCCGCGTCTGGTTCGAGGCGATCCCATGAACGCCGGGTTCGCGGTGACGGCCGGCCGGCTCTATCTCGCCGTCGGGCTCGCCATTGCGTTCCTGATCGCTTTCAGCGCCGCGCTCCGCTGGCTCGAACGCCGACGCCAGCGCCGGATCGACACCTTCGTCGAGACCCGGCTCGCCTCGCGTCTCGTGACCGGCGCGGACGCGCGCCAGCGCCGGCCGCTCTACTGGCTCAGCATGCTCGGCGCCATCCTGGTCATCATCACGCTCCTGCAGCCGCACTGGGGCACGTCCTACGAAGCCTCGTACACGCGCTCGCACGATATCCTCGTCCTGCTCGACGTCTCCGAGAGCATGCTCGCCGCCAATCCCGCTCCCAACCGCCTCGAACGCGCCAAACAAAAGGTCGGATCGCTGACCGACCGCGCGTTCGGCGATCGATTCGGTCTCATCGCGTTCTCCGGCGCGGCGGAACTCATGTGCCCGCTCACCCTCGACCACGGGTACTTCCGCACTGTGCTCGCCGCCGTCAACACCGACTCGATCAGCTACGAAGGCACCGACATCGCCGTCGCGCTCGAGGTCGCCCAGGCCACGTTCGAGGACCAGGACGAAAGCGACGCCGGCGCCGGACGCGATAACCGCGCCGTCCTGCTCATCTCGGACGGCGAGGCGGTCGCCGGGAACGCCGTCGAAGCGGTGAAGAAACTCGCCGAGTTCGCGCATGTCTTCGTCATCGGTGTCGGCGATCCGCGCGGCACCGAAGTCACCTACACCAACCGCCTCGCGCGCGGCGAGGTCGGCTCGGAGACCCACGTCTCGCGGCTCGACGAGACCGCGCTCCAGGAACTCGCGCTGGCCGGCGGCGGCGGGTACATCCGCTCCACCGCCAGCAACCGCGACATGGACGAGATCCATGGTCTCATCAACCAGTTGTTCGCGCGCGGCCTCGACGACGACATCGAGAGTCGCCTCGTGAACCGGTACCAGTGGCCGCTCGCCGGCGCGATCGTGTGTTTCATCGGCGAGGGACTCTGGCGCGTCCTGCTGCCGTGGCTCGGCCGACGCCGCGAGCGCCGCGCCGCCGTCGCCGAGGAGGCCCGGTATGCGTAGGGCCGCCGCGGCTTCCCTGTTGATTCTCGCCGCGTCCGCGGCCGCCGAGGACTTCGGCGCGCGGTTCCACGAGGGCTATCAGAAGCTCCAGGAGGGCGATCCGGAAGCCGCGCTCGCCTCGTTCCAGAACCTGCTCACCGAGACGCCCGACTCCGACCTCGTGCAGTACAGCATCGCGTCCGCCGAGTACGCCATCGGCGTGAAAAACTTCGAGGGCGGCAACGCCGAGGCGGCGAACGAATCGCTCCAGCGCGCGCGCACGAAGTTCGACGAGCTCCGCGC
>CAYUZD010000062.1:0-3494 GCA_964449475.1 uncultured Nitrospirales bacterium | reverse complement strand
GCAAGAAGACCGAGGACCAGAACATCGAGGCCATCCTGCAGACGCTCGAGGACAAGAACCAGCAGGAACAGAAGAACCTGCGACGCGCCAAGGAAGCACCGCGCGTGCGCGACGGGAAGTGGTGGTGATGGCGAAGTGGGGGAGAGCCGGCGTGTTCGCGGTGCTTGCTGCGGGTGTCGCCGTGTCCGCGGCCGCGCAGCCGCAACCTCCCCTCAAGGCCTACGTTCCCAACACCGACATCGTCCAGGACCGCCCGTTCTGGCTCATCGTCGAGGCGTCCGGCTCCACCGTGGACACGCCGATCGTGAGCGACGGCGAACAGGTCATTATCAACACCTCGTCGCCCAACATGCAGACGCAGTTCTCACTCAGCGGCCGCGACCGCCAGCAGTTCGCCCGCTGGTCGTACGTCGCCACCGCGATCGCCTCCGGCACGGTCACCATCCCCGCGGTCCAGTGCCGCGTAAACGGACGCATGCACGAGACCGGGCCCATCACCATCGAGGTCAAGGCCGCGCCCGAGGGCGAGTCCCCCGAGGACCGCGTCCGCGCGTGGGTCAGCGCCGACAGCGTCACCGTCGGCGAACCGTTCTGGATTTACGTCGAGGCGACCGGCATGCGCATCCTGCTGCCCGAGACGCTGGCGCTCGACTGGGCCACCATCGACCCGCGCACCGCCATCCATTCCTCGTCGTACTCCTCCGGACGCCAGGGCCAGAGCACGACGGAAAAAATCGGCTATCTCGCCGTCCCCACCAAGGTCGGCGAATTCACCGTGCCCGCGATCCAGGTCGCGGTCACCGGCCGCGTCGTCGAGACCGACCCTATCTCCGTAACCGTGCACAAGCAGGAAGTCCGCGCGGAGACGCCGGAGGGCCCGCCAGCTGACGCCGAACTGACCCAGGACGACCTCCTGTTCACCAAGATGGACGTCGACAAGAAGACGGTGTACCAGGGCGAACCCATCTACCTCACGATGCAGCTCTGGCGCATCCAGAACCGCCGCATCACGTCCGGCCCATACCGCGGCGCGCTCATCTACGGCCCCTCGACCGAGGGTTTCTTCGTCCGCGAAATCGAGCCGTTCTCCTACGAGGCGCCGCGCGGCCCGTGGACCTACGAAGTCACCGAGACGTCCAAGCTGCTCTACCCGACCCGCTCCGGCGTGCTCACCATCGGCACCTGGCACTGGGAAGGCATCGCGCTCGTGAACCGGCAGAGCCTCGTCCAGCGCGACAAGCTCTACTACAAATTTGACGCCGGCCCCATCGACATCGCCGTGATGCCGTTGCCGCCCGCGCCCGCGGGATTCACCGGCGCCGTCGGCGCGTTCGACGTCACCGCCGAACTCGCGCCCACGATCGTCACCCAGGGCGTGCCCGCCGCGTTGCGGGTCCGCGTCGAGGGGTTCGGCAATCCCGACGCCGTCGGCGATCCCGCGCTGCCCGAGCTGCAGTGGGCGAGCCTCCGCGAACCCGAGCGTGAACTGGTCTTTACCGCCGTCAAGGGCAATCCGCAGCCGCGCATGGACAAACGGTTCACGTTCTCGGTCACGCCGCTCCGCCCGGGACGCATGGTGATCCCCGAATTCCCCTTTGTCTTTTTCAACCCCAACGAGGCGCGGTACGAGACCAGGCCGCTCGGACCGTTCACGATCGACGTGATCGCGTCCGAGGAGGAATCGACCTACCTCCTCGCGTCGCCCGAGATTCCCGCCGCCGAGCGCCACGTCGAAATCCTCGCGGAGGACATTCGGCCGTCCGTCGAGCGCCGCGGCAGCCTTTCCGCGCGCCGTGGACCCGAGTATGTCTGGCTCCTGCCGTTCGCGCTGCCCGTCTTCGCGTATGCCGGCCTCGCCGCGGTCGCGCTCCGCGCGCGCCGGCGCCGCGCAAACGCGGGCTGGGCCCGCTCGCAGCAGGCCCGTAGCGCCGGGATTCGCCGCCTGCGCGACGTCGCCCAGGCGGACGCGCCCGCCGAGGCGCTCTATCGCGCGATGGTCGGGTTCACGGCCGACGCGTTCAACTTCGACGCGGCCGGAAAGACCTCGGCCGACGTAGACGCCGAGTTGCAGAACGCCGGCGTCCCGCGCGAGACCCGCGAGCGCGCCGTCCAGATCCTTCGTGCCTGCGAGCGCGAGCGGTACGCCTCGCAGCGGCTCTCGAGCGATGAAATCCTCGCGCTCATCGGCGGCGCGGAGAACTGCATGGACGCGCTCGACGCGATCGCGCGAAAGGGCCGCGGCCGATGAGTCTGCTGCTGACACTATTGCTGGGCGCGACCGCGTTTGACGCCGCGTTCGACGAAGGGGTCGCCGCCTATCAGAACGGCGACTTCGACACCGCGATTTCGCGCTTTGAAACACTGGTGGAACAGGGCGTCGCCGAGCCCGAACTCTTCTTCAACCTGGGTAACGCCTACTATCGAATCGGCCGGCTCGACGCCGCGATCGCCAGTTACGAGCGCGCGCTGCAACTCGCGCCCGCCGATGCCAACATCCGCGAGAACCTCGGCCGCGCCGTCGGCCGCACCGAGCGCAGCCTGCCCAAGCCCAACCCGCCCGAATGGGAACAGGCGTTTTTCTTCTGGCACGCGGACCTCACCGGCGGTCGAAGCCTCCTCGTCGCTGCCACCGCGTGGGTGCTCGCGTGGCTCGCGTTCGGCGTCCGGCTGTATCGTCCCTGGCCCTATCTGCGCATGGCGGGTACCGGCCTCGTTCTCGTGGCGCTGCTCTTTCTCGGTTCCTGGTGGGTCAAGGCGCACCCGGAACCGCTCGCCATCGCCGCGCGCGATCGCGTCCCCGTGCGCTACGGCCATCGCCCGGCCGAGACGGTGCGCTTCGAACTCCACGAGGGCGACCGGGTCCGCATCGACGACCGGCACGACGGTTGGGTCCGCGTCGAGACGCACGACGGCGAACGCGGCTGGACCGAGGAGGCCAACGTCTACCTCGTCGGACCGCCGTACACGTCATTTCGGGCACAGGCTGCGCACGACGCTCCGGCCGTGAACCAGGCGGCAGCCAGCGACGCTCCGGCCGTCACAGAGGGCGACCGCTACCTCTTCGATTCGAATTTCGGCTACGGCGAGTCGGCCCCGTGAACGCACGCAGTTTTCGCGATCTCGTGGCCCTCGCGCGATCCGATCCCGCCGCGTTTCGCGGCGTCCCGCGCGAGGAATCCATCGCCGCGGCCAAGCGTCACCTCGAGGCGGGCCGCGAGTCGCTCCGGCTCGCGCAGCGCGAAGGCGCCTCCGGCGGCGCCGTCGTCGCGCGTGTCACCGAACTTGCCGACGAGATCGTGCTCGGTGCGCTCGAGTTCGCGCTCGCCCAGACCAAGCGGCCGGAAAAGACGCGCGCGCAATTTGCGCTCGTCGCCCTGGGCGGATACGGCCGGCGCCAGCTCAACCCGTACTCCGATCTCGATCTCTGCATGTTCGGTCCCGCGTTCCGCCGCGAAGGTGTCGATCAGGCTGCGCGCTTCCTCGGGCCGTTCCTG
>CAYUZD010000061.1:0-13373 GCA_964449475.1 uncultured Nitrospirales bacterium | reverse complement strand
TCGACTTCCCGCCTGAAAGTTCGCCGTCCGCAATCGCGCCGAAGAACGATTCGTTGCGAAATTCCAGTGTATCGCCCGTTGCCTCGGCCTCAATCGAATGCAGCAGCGGACACCGCGCATCGAGCAGGTTCGTCCACGTGATGCGGTACTTGTTCTTGCCGAGCGGCACGACCTGCGCCGCGATCATCGGATCTTTTTCGTCGCCTTCGTACCACTCGCCTTGCCAGTTGCCGGTGAATGGGTCGAGTTGTGCCGGATACGCATCGCTGTATCCCGCGATTTCGTCGGCCCTCGCAAACGCCGCCATGCCCAGAGCAGCCAGTAACACCAGTGTGTACCTGCACACTACGAGCGGCATGGTCGCACTCCCCATGAAATGCCCAATCCAGCCCGTAGTATAGCCGCGTCAATCGTGCCCGCGCGTGCGGACCCGGCCCGCCCGGTTTAGGCGGGATTCAGGGTGTTTTTGACAGGTCTGCCGAGCCGCCACTAGTATTTGGATAGGGACGGCGGCATGCGCCGGCACCACTCGGAGAGATGAGCGTATGAGATCAGCGATGACAATGGCGCTAGTGCTCGGCGCAGTAGTCTGCGGCGGTGCGTTTGCGGCGCCGGACGAGGGCGACCGGCCGACGTACACGAAGGACGTGCTGCCGATATTCCAGAAGCATTGCGAAGTATGCCACCGGTCGAACGGATCGAACATGGGCGGCATGGTCGCGCCGATGGCGTTCACGACCTACGAAGAGACCCGGCCGTGGGCCAAGGGCATCGCGAAGGCCGTCTCGACGAAGCAGATGCCCCCGTGGCACGCGTCGGAGCAGCACCGCGGCCAGTTCGAGGGCGAACGCGGCCTCTCGCAGGACGAGATCGACACGATCGTGCGCTGGGTCGAGACCGGCGCGAGCCGCGGCAATCCGACCGACGCGCCCGCGGCGTTGGAGTGGCCGACGGCCGACGGCTGGACGATCGGCGAGCCGGACCTCCTCGTTTCGATGCCGGAGCCATACTTCGTTCCGGACGATCTGCTCGACGAAACGAAGTATTTCCCGATGACGCTTACGGACGAGATGCTGCCGGAAGACCGCTGGATCAAGGCCGTCGAGTTCCGCCCGGGCAGCGAAGTCGTCCATCACATCATCGCGACACCGTTCGGCGGGATCGCTCCCGGCAACTCGCCGAATGTGTACCGGGACGGTTACAGCGCCAAGGTAGAAAAGGGCGCGGAAGTCGTGTGGAACATGCATTATCACAAGGAACCGGGCCCTGGAACGGGGATGTGGGATCAGTCCTCGCTCGGCGTCGTGTTCTATCCGAAGGACTACCAGCCCAAGCACGTGCTGACCACGATCCCGTTGGGCCCGTTCGACTTCGCGATCCCGCCCGGCGACCCGAACTACGCGGCCGGTGCCTCGTTCACGTTCGAGAAGGATGCGCTCATCAATTCGATGATGCCGCACATGCACTACCGCGGCAAGGCGGTCCACTATCAGTTGTTCTATCCGGACGGCACGAGTGAGACGCTGCTCGATGTGCCGCGGTTCGATTTCAACTGGCAGACGTCGTACCGCTTCATCGAACCCAAGCCGGTTCCCGCGGGCACGCGCGTCGAACTGACGGGATGGTGGGACAATTCGGCCAACAACCCGTTCAATCCGGACCCTGAGAAGAGAGTGACGTGGGGCGAGGCGACGCACGAGGAAATGCTCTTCGGCTGGCTCTCGTACACGAACGTCGCAGAAGACGCCACCGCGCACCAGGGCATCAAGGCCCGACAGAACTAGCGCGTTCAAATTCTGAAACCTGGACCCCGCGCGGGCTGAGCAAGCCCGCGCGGGGTCCATCTATCTATTGGTTCACCGGCAAGGGCGGGAAGGCCTTCCGCGATCTGTCGTTGGCGGGGCTGTAACGCTCGCCCGTCACATCGCGTCGGTCTCCCTCCCGCCCAAAACCGTGACATTTCGTTTGCGTCCGGTCCCGCTGGGGGATGCGGGGCCGGACACAATGGGGCGTTAGTCCGTCTGCAAGTCGCTCTCGAGTGCGCGGTTCAGCTCGTCGTCCGCCCAGTATTTCGTCCCGGACAGGTCCGCATTCGCGAGGAGCCCCTTGTCCGTGACTTGGAACATCACGACGCCGTTTGAAAACGACGCGGCCTTGTTCGCGCCTTCGTTACCAGCTGCCGCGTTCGCTTCCGCGTCAGCGTCCCACCCGTCGCGCACGAACTCGTCGAACGCGGCCTTGTCCTCGAAGAGGAACAGCACGCGGTACTTCTGCCCGCCGAGACCGATTCCGATCCCGCCCGTCCCCATCTTCATGTACGTCGGCTCGTCCGTGTGTTGCTTCGCGACGGCCACGCCCTCGCCGCCGCCACCGGTGATGCCGATCGCGACCTTGACGACTTGGAACACCGCGCAGCCGTATGCCTGGCCGTGCAGTTCGCGGGCCCGAGGGTGGGCCTCGAGGATTTCATCGAGCGTCGATTCCGCCATGGAATCGATCCGCTCGGCTTTCGCGACCGCGGCTGCCCGGTCGAGCGGCTTGGGCGCGGCGGGTGCTGGCGGTTCCTGGGCGAACGTCTGGGGCAGCGCGAGCATCATCACCGCCAACAACGAGACGATCCGTACTGCGTGCATGGAGGTTTCCTCCCATCGTGTTTGGGTGGCGCGCCGAAGTGCGAAATTGCGCTTCGATGGAGCCGCCCTATCGCGTCTGCCCACAGGCAATGCGCGTGCCGCTTCGGTTTTCGCAGTTCCCAAGCCGGAAGGCGTTCGCGGCGCTGGGCTTGGCACTTAGCGTCGATTGCGCGAGTTTGTGTCCGCCGCGTGGATTCGATACAGATGAGCTACGTGACGCGAACCGATCGCAGTCGGGACGATTCCATTGACTCGGATTCGTTGTGCCCGAATGGATTTTTCACCGAGACCACGGGTCCGACGAACTGACGTTTGATCACGTGCCGACAGCATCAATCTGTTTCTCTCTCGGCGTCGGAACCGCGATTCATCCACAGAAAACCCACCGCAAGCCGGCTCGGCTCACCTGTGCCACTGCTCGCACAATTTTCACGCGAGTGCATTGAACATTCAGACCTTAGGCGTGTAGATACGGTACAGGGCTCGAGTGCTTCAACCTGTTGAACGAGTGAACGTTAGGCGATCCATCGCAAAAAAAACACACAACCCGGAATTACTCCGATGGTCCCGCGCGTTGGCTCGTATGAATGGGGCGAGAAGTGACGGTATGAGGAGGGTCTGGTCTTCCCTACCCAACCGGCAACAGCAACCTCAACGGCGATCATCGGATCGTCTGCAAAAGTCCGGCGCGTCCGCGCGCTGATCGCCAAGGCGGCCAGAACAGAGCTCTCCGTACTGATCGTCGGCGAGACGGGTACCGGCAAGGAGCTCGCCGCCGCCGCGATCCACGCGCGAAGCGGACGCAGCCGCGGTCCGTTCGTTCCGGTCAACACCGGGGCACTGCCGCGGGACCTCGTCGCGAGTGAACTGTTCGGTCATTGCCGCGGCGCGTTCACCGGCGCGACGGAAGCGCGATGCGGCCGGTTCCGCGAGGCGGACGGCGGCACACTCTTGCTCGACGAAGTCGGAACGATGGACGACTCCGCCCAAGTGGCGCTGCTGCGCGTCCTCGAGGACGGGACGCTTCGCGCGGTCGGCGAATCCGTGGATCGCCACGTAGACGTGCGGGTCATCGCCGCGACCAACGTCGACCTCCGGCTGCTCGCCGACCAGGGCGCGTTCAGGCCGGATTTACTGTTCCGGTTCGACGTGATGCGCATCGAACTCCCGGCATTGCGCGAAATCCGAGACGAAATTCCGCGGCTGGTCGATCACTTCGTGCAATTAACGTCGCAACAGTGCGGGCTGGCTATCGGCGGCGTCGCTCCGGAGGTGTACCGGACGCTCAGCGCATACGATTGGCCGGGAAACATCCGAGAGCTAAAAAACGCGATTGCGCAGGCGTGCGTCACGGCCGATCGAGGCGTGATCGGCGTCGAACACCTTCCCGAGCGGATCCGTGGGAATACGTCCAACGGTTTCGCGCACCATCCAGCCGCCACAAACGGTACTTCTGCGACGATGCACGCCAACGGCGATCATTCCGCTACGGGTCCCGCGGTGCAGCCATTGAATGCACCCCCGGCGCCAGAGGGGATCTTCCTACCGATCGGTGCCACGCTCGATGCCGTGGCGCGCGCGTACGTCTTCAAGACGCTTGAGGCATGCCACGACAACAAGTCTCAAGCCGCCCGGATGCTTGGACTCAGCCGTAAGACGCTCTACGACCGGCTTGCGCGATGGGGCCGGCTCTGATCGGAAACGTGCTCCGCCCAGTTCGTCCGCTTGAGCTGCCGCTCGGCGAATACGCGCTGCCACAGGGCGGTCCCGTGAACAACGAATCCCCGTGCCGCGTCCGGCACGGGGATTCGTTTGCAGTATTGGATAGGTTGGCGCTGATCAGTCGCTGCTGTTCTCTCCCTGGCCACGGCGTCCGCCGCGCTGCTCCAGCATGCGGGCCGCAGCTTCGACTTCCTCAGCGGAAAGTTCGCCGTTCTGATCGCCGTCGATCATCGGGAAGAATCGCTTCATGAACTCCGGCGCTTCGGACTCCTGCAGGATGCCGTCACCATTTGTGTCGGAATTCTTCACGAGTTCCACAAGATTGATTTGCGGACGGCCGCCGCCGCGTCCGCCGCGCGCACGCCCGCCGAAACCGTCGCCCTGCTCCTGCATCGCCTTCGTGATGTCTTCCTTGTCGACCGCCTTGATGTAGTTCATGAACCCGAAGCTCATTTCGGCCGTGGTCGGTTCGCCGAAGGTCACGTTCGCCGTCGGGTCGGGGTTGTACGGGTTGTTCTCCGAGTTGTCCCACGCGGTCGTCAGCACAAGCTTCGTGCCCGCCGGCACGAACTCGAACTCGGAGAACTGGTACCGCGTCTGCCAGTTGAAGTCGTACTGCGGAACATCGAGCAGCACCTTCGACGTGCCGTCGGGATAAAACGCCTCGTACTTCGCGGACTTGCCGCGCAAGTGCATGTGCGGCATCATCGACACAATCCGCGAATCCTCGTCGAAGATGAACTCGGTCTGGATCGAGTAGTTCGCCTCGCCCGCCGGCACGCGGAAGTCGAACCGGCCGAGCGACTCGTCGCGCAGCACGTGGTTGATCTCCGCGTCCTTGTCGTAAAACTTGATTGCCGCTTCCGACAGATCATACGACCCCGTGCCCGGACCCGGTTCCTTGTGGTAGTGCATCTGCCACGTCACCGTCGTGTCCGGCCGAAGCAGGCGGCCCATGCCGTCCGGGAAGACCGTCGGATCGTTGCCGGGCGCGATGCCGCCGAGCGGCGTCGCGATGATGTGGTGCACGACCGGGCTGCCGGGCCGGAACTCGATGGCCTTCATCCACCGCGCCTCGGGCAGCATTTCGGACGTGATGGTCGAGTTGAAGTATTCGTACGTGTCTTCGATCTCGTCCTTGATGAAGAACGGCTGGTCCGTCATCTTCACAACGAGATCCGGTTCGCCGATGCTCCAACCGCTCGAGCCGCCCCAGTCGCGCGGTTCGGGCGCGTCAGTCGGGTTGCCGCGCGGCGCGCCGGCCTGCACCCACGCGATCAGCGTCTCCTTTTCGTCCGGCGTGATGCTGCGCTCGTTCTCGAACACGCCGTGGAATTCCGGTGCGGCGTGCCACGGCGGCATTTTCCCGGTTGAGATGTTCTCGGCGATTGACTTCGCCCAGGGCCGCGTCGTCTCATAGGTGGTGAACGCCATCGGCGCGACCATGCCGCCGAGGTTCGCGCCGCCTTCGCGGTGGCAGACCTGACACCGCTCCTGAAGAATCGGCAGCACGTCCTTGTAGAACGTCGCCTTCGCCGGCGCGGCGTCGGCGGCGATCGCCGCGGTACTCGCGGACACGGCCATGGCTGATACGAGCAACTTCGCGAACGACTTCATTTGGCATGCCTCCCAGACATTGGACTCACATTGGACTGGCGGAGCGTCCCGCGGGTTGAACCCCGATGGGACAGAATCGCGGCCCGACTTCCGACACAGTGTACGGCTGCGAACCGGAAACCTCAAGAAAAAGGGGATCTTGACGGCTGCCAGTGGCCGTACCATGGACACTCAGCAAGTGGGCAGCGCGCTTGCCGTGGTTACCGGCCTATCGGCGGCGACGCGCGATGTTGCGCGAGACCGTCGGCGAAGCCAACTCGTCTGGAACAATTAGCTCGCCGAATTGATCGTATTCCGGCGGTTGGGCCGGTTCGAGAAGCGCGATGCCCGGGGCGCGATAGGGCAGGTAGGGCGTGGCGAATCGTTCGGCCTTCATGAACTCGACCGAACCGTCCAGCCAGAGGACGTTGCTGCCGCCCGGCACATGATTGAAGAACGCCCACTCCCTGCCCCCAAGGTCCCACATCACCGGCACTCTGCGCATCGGCTCCCAGGGTTGCGGCATCGTGATGGGCGCGGCCGTGTACGCGCCGAGATACTCGTAACTCTGGCGCAGGCTGTCGGGATGGTTCAGCGTTCCGTTGAGTGGCCTCGCGGCCGAATCATCGTCGCGATCTTGGAGGTCGTTGTTGCTGTCCGATGGGCAGATGAAGGGTTTATAGGTCGCCAAGTCGACTCGCACGAGTGATGAGAGACAATCGGCCTGGTTGTTTCCTCCACTCCACGGGAGTTCGCGATCGTGTTCGTCGGCGTACACGTGCAGCGCGATGCCGATCTGCGAAAGATTGACGAGACACGACGATCTGCGCGCGGACTCGCGCGAACGCGCGAGCGACGGTAACAGGACGGCCGCGAGAATGCCGATGATGGCAATTACAAATAGCAACTCCATCAGCGTGAATCCGCGCGGCCTGTTCATTTTTTTGCAGACCTCAGGCGCGGCTTGTGCGTCACAATCTCCTCGATGCGCCCGATCCGGCCGTTCGCGCTGATATCCGCTGCAACCGTGAGGCCGCGGAATGCGTATCGCCCCTCAGTAAGTATGCCAGTGGATTCGACCCGATACCCGTCCGGCGTCTGCGTCACCGACACGCTGAACTCGCCGTCTCCCAGCGCCGTGCGGCTCTCGCCCCGGTATGACGACCGTCCCGCGGAGAACTCCGCCGACGCCTTGTGCAGTCCGGAGACCGCAAGCAGTCGAACCACGTCCGCGTCCCGCGTGGCCCGCTCACGGTCCAGGGTCCGATGGATGACGGCGAAGAGCGTCGCGGACAACAGCGCAAGCGTCGACATCGTCGCGAGCACGACGAACAGCGCGGAGCCGGTGCGGCGCGGAGTCATCGGCGCGCGCCTCCGGCAAGCCGCGCGATGAACGTGTTCGTGTGGGGGACCGTATTCGGAGTGCCTTCGTTGTCGATCGCCACCGAAAACTGAACGAGATTCCCACCGGAGTCGGCAGTCGTAGCGGTCGCGCTGGCCACCTGGATCGGATAACCGTGTTGGCCGGTGATCGCGGGTTTACCGTCGCGGACTTCATAAGTTTCGTGAATCAATGCGCCGTTGTCGCCCGTCCGCCAGACCGCGAACGTCTTCGCGCCGTCCTGCGCTGGTCCGCTGAGCGCGAGCATTACGTTTGGAACTTTCAGGCCGACCACTCCGTCAACGACGGTGTCAGAGCGCCGGGCGGCCTCGCGGAAGTCGGCCTCGATGTCGCGCAACGCGTCCATCCGCGTGACGGAAAGTTCGGCGAGGGCATGCACACGCCGTGCGGAAAGGAACAACGCCGTGCACAGATTCACGATGGAGGCGAGCACAAGGCCGTACATGAGGCATTCGAGCAGCGTGTAGCCCGATCGTGAGTGCCGATGGCGCATCACCGGTCCTCCCGCGCGATCAACGTGGTCAGCGACTGCTCCACACGCCGGCCGTGTGTCGTAATCCACCGCAGTCGAACCGTCACCACGCGCAACGTCTCCTGTAGTTCCGCGTGCGATTCAATCTCGATGGATGGATTTGCCGCGTGCAGGTGTTCGAGCTCCGGCGCGGGACTGGCCAGCGAGTTGCGCACGCCGGGTGCGAGGTTGCCGAATGACTGCGCGGACAGATACTCCATCTCGTTGCGAAGGATCCGGCCCGCGATCTCCTTCTCGTGTGCCGTGCGGATTTCGTCCGCGGCGGTGTCAAACAACTGAACGACGCCGAAGACGCCGATCGTCGCGACGAACAATGCGGCCGTCGCCTCTAAGAGTGCGAACCCTCGCGGTCGTCGCAGGCGCATCAGATGGCGTCCTCGCCTGGACTCACCACGAGCCGAAGCTCTTCGAGCGTCGTGATGCCGCCGCACACCCGGTCAATCCCGTCTTCGGCCAGCGCCGTCATGCCGGCGTCCTGCGCCGCATTCTGAATCAGGCGCGTACGCGCGCGAGACAGAATCAGTTCCGCGATCGGTTCGGACACGCGCAGCAATTCGCCGATCGCCGTCCGGCCCGAGAACCCGAGGCCGTTGCAGGCATCGCAACCGGATCCGTGCACAAACGACGGGCGATCGGCCGCGAACCCGAACTGCGCGGCCAATGCCTCGGCCGGCGCGTAGGGCGCGCGGCAGCTCGGGCACACGCGCCGCACGAGCCGCTGCGCGAGCGCACCGATCGCGGCCGACGCGACGAGATACGGCTCGAGGCCCATGTCCAGCAGGCGCGTGAACACGCCGGCGGCGGTGCCGCTGTGAATCGTCGTGAGTACGAGGTGGCCGGTGAGCCCGGCCCGGATCGCAGCCTGCGCGGTCGGCCGGTCGCGGATCTCTCCGATGACGATGACATCCGGGTCCTGACGCAGGATCGCGCGAACCGCCGCGGCGTAGTCGTATCCGCTGTCCGCGTTCACTTCGGACTGGCAGACGCCGTCCAGGCGATATTCGACGGGATCCTCGACCGCGACGACGTGCGTGCGGCGTTGTGTGCGAAGAATTTCCGCGAGCAGCGAATAAATCGTCGTCGTCTTGCCGCTCGAACTCGGCCCCGTCAGAAACAGGACGCCCTGCGGCCGCGCGATCAACCCGCGCAGTCCCGCGACCACCTCGTCGCGGAACCCCAGACTTTCCAGGGACGGCGCAGTGGCATCGCGGTTCACGACGCGCAACACGGCCTTCTCGCCTTCGATCGTCGGCAGCGTCGAAACGCGCAATCCGTGTCCGCCCCAGCGCGCGTCTCCGTCGATTCGCCCGTCCATCGGCGCACCGTGCTGGTACACGGGCAGCCGCGCGAGCACCTTGATCCGCGACACGATGCGCTCATGCGACGACTTCGGCAGCCGTGCAACGTCATGCAGCACGCCGTCGATTCGGAAACGCAGCAGCGTCGAAGTCCGGTGCGGCTCGAAGTAGAGATCGCTCGCGCCGTGCCGAATCGCCTGCTCGATGGCGGACTCAACCGCGAGCACCGCGCCGGAGTCGCCGGATTCGAGCCGGGAGAGCAATCTCTCTTCGATGGCGTGCGGCGGGCACGCACCGGCCTGCTCGCCTCTGCGATCGGGCCGGGGGAATTCGACTACCGCCATGATCCGCCTCCTAAAAATCGCTGGAAATCGTGTCTGAAATGGCCGCGAGCATTGCGTAGAGCGAGAGCGACACAAGCAGCACGCCCGAGCCGCAGACTGCGACGCCAAGCGGGACCAGCGCGTCGGTCAGCGCGCGCCGGCGACGCAGGACGCGCCGCCGGTTCAAATCGCCCGCCTGTGCGAACGCGCCCGCCAGGTCCTCGCGTCCCTCGCCGAACCGGATCAGTTCAATGAAACGCGCGCCGAACAAGCGGCGGAAACCCGCGAGGGCCTCGGAAAGCGAGTCGCCCCGCGAAACGGCTTCGGCCACCCACCGGAGCGCTGCGCCGTAGGGTTCGGGCAAGCCGCCGCGTGCCGCCTGGCGCAACGCATCGGGCAGCGGCATGCCGCCGCCTATCAACAGGCGCATCATCGACGAGAACGCGCGTAGCACGTGCGCGCGGTAGTATCCGCCCAACACCGGCAGCGGCAGGACGATTGCGGATGTGATTCGTTGCACGAATCCGCTCAGCCGGAAGATGAACCGGCCAAACAGAGCGACGCCCGCCAGTACCGCCAGGATGACGAGCAGCAGGCGATGGTTCACCACGATGGCCTCGCGCAGCGCCTCGAAGATGGCGACCGACCCCGGAAGTTCCGCCGCAAACTCCCAAAGGACTTCAGTGAATATTGGAAAGATACGAACGAGGACAAACGACATGATGACAGATTGCACCACGATCAGGAACGCGAAATAGGCGATTCGGTTGCGTGAGAGGTGCGCGGCGTCGATGTCCTCGTTGACGTCCTTCAGAATGGAATCAAGCGCGCGCGGCACCGACCCGGTCCGCTCGGCCGCCAGGACGAGCCCCGTCCACTCGGGTTTGAAGAACCCGCCGCTCTCCATCATCGCCTCGCCGAGCGACGAGCCCGATGCCATTGCCTCCGCGAGCGAGACCAGCGTGTTGCGGACCTCACGGTTCGGCGCGTCCTCGGCGCACGCGCGCAGGCCGCCGGGCAGCGGCCCGTTCGTGGCGACGATCGCGGCGACCTGTACGAGCACCGCGCGGCGGTCGAGTTCCGCCTGTTGTGCGTACCACGACACAATGGGTGCGCGGCGACGAAACCGCGGCAGGCGTCCCTTGGGGATGCCCGGCAACGGCAGCCGAATCTCCGTCTGCAGGATTTCCTTCCAACCCATTGCCTTCCGTCTCCGGACTTAACCCGAAATGGCGTCGCCGAGCGTGAACACCGGTAGGTAGAGCGCGACGACCATGAAGGATACGAACACGCCGAGAAGCAGAATCGTCACCGGCAGCATCAGGTTCAGCAATGCCGTGTCGCGTGCAGTGATCTCCCGTTCGTACGTTTCGCTGACGTCGATCAGCGTCTGCGGGAGCTGCCCCCGAGACTCGCCGTTTGCGAGAAACCAGAGATAGCTGTGAGGAAAGTAGCGCGTATCCAGGAACGCCTCCGCCACCTTTTCCCCCTGCGCAATGTGGACCGTCGCCTGGCGGACCTTCGCGCGGAGCTGTTCATTGCCCGACGCCGCGGAGGCGAGATCGAGGCTTTCCTCGATCGGTACGCGCGCCTGGAGCAGCATGCCGAGCGCCTTCGAGAACCGGGCGATGGTGACAAAGCGAAACGTTCGACCGATCACGGGGATCCACTCGCGAACCCGGTCGAGAAACGCGCGTCCCTCGCCGTGGCGGAGCCGCGAGGCGCTCAACAGGGTGACGATGCTCAGGACGACGATACCCGTAAGTAGAAGCGTGCCGTAATCGCGGAAAAGGTCACTGATTCGGACGAGTAACCGTGTTGGAGCTGGTAGGGAACCGCCGAAATCTTCGTATACATCCACATATTCAGGAACGATCCGGCCCAGCGACACGCCGAGGACGAGCAGCGCCGAAATGATGACGTAGACGGGGTATATCGACGCGGCGAACACGCGGTCGCGGAGATCCAGGATGCGCGTCGAGTAGTCGGCGATCATCTGCAGCACGCCGGGCACGTTTCCGCTGCGTTCTCCCGCGCGCACGAGACTGACGTAGATAGGCGGGAAACGCGACGGGCTTCGCGCGATGCACGCGTCCAGCGGCAGGCCGGACTCGAGGTCGCGCTGAAGGCTCTCGAACACCGGCCGCAGCCGTTTGTTCTCCATGTCCTTTGCCAGCGCGTTGAGCGACGCGGACACCGGAATACCGGCCCGCGTAATGGCCAGCAACTGCGAGTTGATGAGCGAGACGTCCTCCCAGCTCAGGCTGCGCGGGCCGCGCCCCAACGCCCGCGGCGCGGTTTCGACTTCTTCGACCAGATTGACCTGAGCGCCGCGTTCTTCGAGGATCTGCGTCACGCGGAAGGCTGACGACTCCTCCATCGTGCCTTCCAGTGGTTCGCCGTACGTGTCGATTGCTCGATAGCGGTACAGAGGCATCGGCGGTCAGCGGCGGGTCGCGGGTTCGTTTGAACCGGTGAGCTCATTGAGGTCGTACAACTCGGCCAGTTCCGCCGGGCCGGCGAGCGGGCGAACGGTCTCGACGAGCGGACGGGCCGTAGCCGCGTCGACCGGCATCAGGCCGAACAGCACCGTCGCTTCGCGCTCCCACGTCATCGCGCCCGAGACGAGCAACACGACCGCCACGATGGAGAATACGACGGTGCGAAGGATCACCGCGCCGGCGCGTCCTGGACGGCTTCGATCTCGCGATTGCGTGGCCGCCAGCGCATCCAGTTTGTCCAGCAGCGCGGCGGTGTGCGGCGGGAGGACGGCGTCCCGGTCAATATCGAGTGCCAACGCACGCTCGATCAGCGCGATCTTGCGCGCTTCGGCCCGGCACGATTCGCACTGCACCATGTGGATGTCGACGCACAACTCATCGGCGACGCAGAGCGCGCCCTCGGAGTACTCAACGACGATCGATTGGACGTGTTCGCACTTCATCGCGCGCGAACTCCAGCGGTACTGGATTCGATGTCCCAGATCGGCTGCAACGACGCACGCAGTTTCTTGATGGCGAGAATCTTGCGCGAGCGCGCCGTGTTCGGCGGACATTGCATGACCGACGCCGCCTCCTCCGCCGTGAGCCGCTGAATCGATTGCAACACGAACGCCATGCGCTGATCGTCCGGTAATTGCGATAGCGCCGCGCCCAGCGAAGCGCCCAATTCGCTACACGCAGCGAGCGCATCGGGACGCGTCAGCGGCGCGGACGTGAGCAGGTCGATGATGTCGTCGATCGGCGTGCCGCGGCGCCCGGGCTTGCGCAGTTGGCGGCAATGTTCGAGCCAGACGAACCGGCCAAAGGTCAACAGGTACGCGGGAAACGATCCTGTCGCGGCATACCGCGCGCGGTGCTGCCAGATGCGCAGGAAGGTCTCCTGCCCCAGGTCGCGCGAGGTGTGCGCGTCGGTGCCGAGGCCGCGAAAGAACCGGTGAACGCGCGTGGCGTGCCGCTCGTACAAGACCGCGAACGCCGCCCGATCGCTGTCCCGCACTCGCAGCATCACCTCGACATCGTCGGTCACGATATCGCGCCTCCCCATCCCCGGGCCGGCCCCTGGTGGCAATTCTAGGCCAGATATGGCGGGGCGGGAGACAATTGATCACGCGTAGAGCGAAACGTCAGAGCCCAACCCGGGCGAATTTAGGCATAAGTTGTTTGTTTCCAGTAGCTTGCGTTATTCGGCATCATGGGAGTTGATGAACCTCACCATCGTATCGACGTATTCATCCGGCATCGGGCCGCCGACGCCTATCGCCGTCATGTGATTGAGACCGGGGAGCACGACGTTGGTGAAATCGCGCAGTTCGCGCCACATCCGCTGCGACTTGCTGTACGGCCGGTCGAACTCGCCGTTGATCGC
>CAYUZD010000060.1:11526-13387 GCA_964449475.1 uncultured Nitrospirales bacterium | reverse complement strand
ACGCAGACACTGCAGGACATCATCGGCAAGGAGCCGCACCATTGGCGTGGCGACCGGGACGGGATCGAGGAGTTTGCCGGCGCGTTCTCCGGATTGCAGGGCCGCGTTGCGGGCAATCTTGACGGGGCGTCGATGGTGCAGTTCGAGAATTTCCTCGCGACCACATGGTTTGAACCGAACCCGCTGCGGCCGCTGGACAACGCGCTGCCGGGCGGTCCGCCGCTGTCCACCGAATTCGCCGGCGACCACGAGCCGCTGGACATCACCGGTTTCTTCTCGCCGGGCGCCTCCACCGGACGAGGAGGACAGGACGGGTTCTCCGCGCTGGGGACGCAACTGCCGCCGGGTGACGCGTGGACCGGCTTTAATACGTATGTGGATACGACGCCGGATTCGATATTCAGTTGCGTCGTGTGCCACACGCTGCCGATGGGCGCGGGTTCGTCGCATTCGATCAGCCTGACCAATACTGGCGAACCGCCGCCGTTCGACGCTACGCCAATACCGCTGAGCACAAACGGATCGGCACATCTGGCGATGAGTGGCAACGACGGCACGGGCCAAGACCATTTCAAAGTCCCGCACTATCGCAACGAACTCGAGAAGGACGGCTTCTACCTGGACTTCGGTCCGCCGAGCCGCGCGGGATTCGGGGTGCTGCACGACGGGTCGATCGACGGTCTCGCGCGTTTCATCTCCGAACCGGCGTTCCTGCCCATCAATACGGACCAGGAACTCGCGGATATGGTCGCATTCACCCTCAGCGTACGCGGCGACGACTTCCTGCGCTTGCAGGCGCTGACGGGCGCGCCGACCGGCGGAATTCCGCCGGCCGCTCCGGACCAGTCCGCTCACGCGGCGGTAGGCGCGCAAGCGGTGCTGCCGAATGGCGGCAGCGAGTTCTTCGTTGACCTGTTCGTGGACATCGCGAACGAAGGGGAGGTCGATCTCGTGGCCGAGACACGGTCGAACGGCGTGCGGCGGCGGTTCGCGCACTACGACGAGAGCGGCGAGGCGCGCTACCTCTCCGATCGCGCGGCCGACGGCCTCGTCACGCAGACCGAACTCGAGGCGCTCGCGGACGTCGGGTCCGACACGCTGTTTACCGCACTGCACGAAACGACCGGCCGGCGCATCGGCGTCGATCGCGACGAGGACGGCGGCCTGGACGGCGACGAGGCCGATCTCGGCGCGGACGAGGCGAACCCGAACGACAACGCGTTCGTGGGCACGAGCATCCCGGCGGAAGTGGGCGCGCTGAACACGTTTACGTCGCTCAACACGGCGCTCGGCGCGGTGGTACCGACCTCGGGCCGCAAAGCGATCGTCCACCTGCAGGGCGGCACCTACAACGGCGCCGTCACGATCAACCAGCCCGTCGTGCTCAAGAAGATCGTCGACCCGACGACGGGCAGCACGGTCGGCGGAGTGGTGCGCATCGGCGTGTTGTAATGGAACTGCGCGACAGTTTGGCGAATGTTATAACAGGCTGTAGCAAAATGCATTTGGCTTGTTCGATAGGAAGAATGCGAGGAATGGGAAGTACGGGACTTATTGAGGAATTTCGAGATTGTCATGGTTCCGCATGTACCACGAAGGCTCCTGCGCGGACTTTTTCAACCGCCTGATAAAGTGTCTGGGAATAGCGGCATCGGCAATCGCACAAGGAGATTGCTTCGTCGCACGGCCCGCTCCTCGCAATGAAGGGCGGTAACCGGGATCGGGTTGCCTATCCCTGTACCAAGTGTGCTACGGTCGCGTCCATGCGGAAAGACCGCGGGCCCGGGATTGGGGCGGCCCACGGTCGGAGAGGAGCCGGTATCATGGCATCGTTCACGGGGCGAATCACGTTTGGACTGGG
>CAYUZD010000060.1:0-11426 GCA_964449475.1 uncultured Nitrospirales bacterium | reverse complement strand
ACCGCGCGTGCCCACTCGTCGGGCGGGCCGCCGCCCGACCAAGACACCGCGCGCGCGTCCCGCGTGCCGCGCGTCCCGCCCGACCCGGGCAACTTCGTCAATTTCGAGACGCCGCACGTCCACCCCATCGACATCAGCCCAAACGGCTCTACGCTGGCCGTCTGCAACACGCCCGACGGCCGCGTCGAGATCTTCTCCATCAACGGCACGACCGGCCAACTCACCCACACCGATACGGTGCAGGTCGGCTACGACCCGGTTACCGCGCGGTTCCGCACGAACAGCGAATTGTGGGTGGTGAACCAGATCTCGGACTCGGTCAGCGTCGTCAACCTCGCGTCCGGCACCGTTACCGCCACGATCGACACGGACGACGAGCCGGCCGACGTCGTATTCTTTACCGACGCGGGCAATTCGGCCCCGCTCGCGGCGGTGTCGTGTTCCCGGCCGGACCTGATCCAGATCTTTCACGCGACGACGCACGCGCTGGTCGAGGAACGGACGATCAAGAGCCAGGACCCGCGCGCGCTGGCGACGGATGGCACGAACGTGTTCGTCGCGCCCTTTGCCAGCGGCAACAGCACGACCATTATTCCGAACAACACGATCGGCGACGCGCTGCAGGACGGGACGGGGCCGTATGGCGGGCAGAACCCGCCGTTTAACGACGGCGTTCCGGGCACGGCGTGGGTGACGCCGCTGGGGTCGGACAATTTCGGCACGATCTTCGCGCCGCCGCCGCAGGTGAGCCTGATCGTGCGCAAGGACGGTGGCGGCGCATGGCGCGATGACAACGGCGCGGATTGGACGACATGGATCAGCGGCGCGAAATCGTTTATGAGCCTTCGCGTCTCAGGTTGGGACTTGACGGACAACGACATCGCGAGTTTCCGGATTACGAACAGTCTCGCCGCGTTCAATCTCGGTTTCGGCACCAACGGCTGGGTCAGGCGCCTGATGACGAACGAAATGGCGCTCGCGCGCAATCCCGCGAACGGCAGCATCATGCTCGTCGGCACCGAAGCCACGAACGAGATCCGGTTCGAGCCGAACATCACGGGCACGTTCACGCGCGTGCTCGTGGCCATTGTCAACGGCACGAACGGTTCGTTGACCGCGATCGAGGACATGAACGCCGAGCACCTCGACATCGCGAACGGCGGCACCGGCGACGGCGCGCTGGCGTATGATTTTCCGAACCTGCCGCTGAACGTGCGCGACCAGTCCATCGGCGATCCGCGCGGGATCGCGTTCAACGCCGCCGGCACGCGCGCCTATGTGACCGGAATGGGCTCCGGCAACATCGTCGTGATCGATCCAGGGACGGGTCAACGGCTCGGCGGCACCGGTTACACGATCGACCTTGGCAGCCCGACGCCCGGCCCGACCGGCATCGTGCACCACGCGAGCCTGAACCGCGCGTATGTCGTGAACAAGTTCGCGTCGAACGTGATGACGATTGACACCACTACACTCGGCGCGGAGACGGTGATCGAGACGCTGCCGTTCTTCGACCCGACGCCGGCGTTCATCAACGCGGGCCGCGACGACTTCTACGACACGCACCAGAACTCGGGCCTGGGCCAGATCGCGTGCGCGTCGTGCCACATCGACGGGCGGACGGACCAGCTTGCGTGGGACCTGGGCAACCCACAGGGCGGGCTGAAGCCGACGGTGCAGGTGGACCCGGACAACCCGAGCGCGGGAGAGCAGAATCTGTTTCTGGACGGATTCATTAACGCCTACGACGACTTTCACGACATGAAAGGGCCGATGACGACCCAGACGCTCATCGACATCATCGGCAAGGAACCGCACCATTGGCGCGGCGATCGCGACGGCCTCGAGGAGTTTGCCGGCGCGTTCGAGGGCCTGCAAGGCGCCGACGCGCCCCTCGCGGCCGGACCCATGCAGGAGTTCGAGGACTTCCTGAGCTCACTTCACTTCGGCCCGAACCCGTTCCGCGCGCTGGACAACTCGCTGCCGGGCGGCCCGAAGTTTGTGGGCGGCGGAACGAACCCGCTACTTCCGCTGGAGGGTTACTTCTCGAATGGCCCCACCGCGGACAACAGCGGTCTCTCCCCCCGCGGTACGCCGCTGCCTTCTGGCAACGCGTTCCGGGGATTCCAGTTGTATGTCCGAGGCAACCCGCTCCACTCGTCGGGCCCCGACGCGCCCGAGTCGCTCGACAACATATTCCAGTGTGTCACGTGCCATGCCTTGCCGACGGGCAAGGGGTCGATTCAATTCGCGCAGTTGAATGGTTTTCAGTTCGACTTCGTGGACATCGCACCCGGTCCGAATGGCGAACGTCACACGGCGCTCTTCGGTCAAGACGGCACCGGCAATACGGACGGAACGACCGGATCGGTCAATCAGGGATCGTTCACGGTTGCGCAATTGCGGAACCAGCTTGACAAGCACGGATTCAATGCGAAGATCGCAGATGCGAGTACGCTGGGATTCGGCGTATTGCACGACGGCAGTGTTGACGACCTGGAGACCTTCCTGGGTTCCGACGCGTTCGACGTGGACAACGATCAGGATGTGGCCGATCTTGTGGCGTTTGTGCTGTGCGTAAACGGGGACGACTTCGATGAACTTGCCACGTTGCCCGGCGCCCCCAATTTCTTCTCGCCGCCCGGTCTGCCGATCAATCTTGCGACCGTCGGCCAACTCGGCCCCGACGGCGGCGAGGTGAACACGGCGCACGCGGCGATCGGCAAACAACTGACCATTAACTCGCCGAACCTGACGGCCGGGCAACAGAGTCTGCTGAACCTCTACATCGCCATGGCGCAGAACAACCGGGTGGATTTGATCGTGAAGGGAACCTGGGACGGCGCGCGCCGCGGCTGGGTGTATTGGAGCGGCGACCGGTTCGTCTCGGACCAGAAGTACCAGACCCTGTTGACCGCTGCTCTGCTGGCGCTGGCCGGGCCGGGTAATGAACTGACTTTTACGGTCGTTCCGGAGGGTCTCGGCGTGCGCATGGGCATCGACCGCGACGAGGACGGGTTCTACGACTTCGATGAGATCCTCGCGGGCACGGACCCCGCCGATGGAGGCAGCATCATCATCGGTGCGCCCGCATCGAAGCCGCGCACGCTGTTTTACCTGACACTCGCGCTTGTGCTGGCGGCGACCGCGTTTGGCGCGCGGCGGCTGATCACAAGACAGCGCGCGTAATCACGACGAATCGTGTGGCAGGCCCAAGCGGGATTGAGCTTGGGCCTGTCTCGTTTCAGCGACAAAGAGAGCGCACTTTCGACGCGGCGGCTTCCAGCGACACCGGCTCGCGAGGACGCTCGCCCTCCCAGGTGCGGCTGCCGAAGCACATGAATCGCGCTAGGTTCGCGCGCGGAGTTTCTTGAGCACGCCGGAGAACGTCAGGATCGTCCGCTCGCCGGAAAAAATCGTCCCGCGCACGAAGACCAGGCTGTTCGTCTCGCGCACGATTTCCCCCGTCGCTTCGACGAATTCGCCGACGCCCGCCGCAGAAATGAACTCGGAATTAAGCGTCAGCGTGACTGCCGCGACGTTCTCGATCGCCGGCCGCGCGACGACGAACATCGCGTAATCGGCAAACGTCATCATCGCGCCGCCGTGCATGTTCCCCTGCCCGTTCATGTGCTTCGCTTCGGAGATGAACGCGCAGCGGAGCGAGCCGTCCGGCTCCTCGCGGAAATAGTACGGCCCGGATTGTTCTTCGAACGGGTCAAACCCGTCCCACTTCTGGTACCCCTTGAGCCGCGGATCGAGTGCCGTGCTGTCCATGTGGTCTCCCAAATCCATGCAGACCGGGAATTATAGCGATCGACGCGGGCGGAATCGCGGCACGATGACAAGGGCGGCCGTGTCGACTCACGCCCTGGTCGTGTGCCACGCCTAAACGGGGTATGTTTAGGCGTGTGCGTGCTTACGCCTGGCCGCACGCCTAAGCTGAACCTCGCTTAGGCGTGGCACCCGGTCCGGATGACACCGCGGCCGCGAGGCTTTTGTTAGAATGCCGCGGGGCACCGGGGGGAATCTGAATGCGCGAAGTCGATCTGCTCGTCATCGGGTCGGGGCCGGCCGGACAGCGCGCGGCGATCCAGGCGGCAAAGTGCGGCGGCAGTGTCGTCGTCATCGAGAAGCGCGAGGTCGTCGGAGGCGTCTGCACGCACGCCGGCACGATCCCCAGCAAGACGCTCCGCGAAGCCATCCTCTACCTCACCGGGTTCCGCTACCGCAGCATTTACGGCCGCGGCCACGTGATGAAGCGCCGCCTGACCTACGACGACCTGCTCCACCGCGTCAACCACGTCGTCAAACATGAGACCGACGTCGCGCGCGACCGCATGCTGCGCAACGGCATCGAAATCGTGAACGGCGTCGCGTCCTTCGAGTCGCCGCACGTCGTCTCCGTCGCCACCAACGAGGAAGTGCGCAAGTTTCGCGCGGAAAAGATCATCATCGCCGTCGGGTCCAAGCCCTATCGCGCCGACCGCGTGCCGTTCAACGACACCAACGTCATCGACTCCGACACGCTCTGGCGCCCGGGGTTTCGCATGGGGGACATGCCGCGATCGATGCTCTTCATCGGCGCGGGCGTCGTCGGCACCGAGTACGCCTGCATGTTCTCCGCGCTCGGCGTCGATGTCGCGCTGCTCGACCGGCGCACCGAACTGTTCCGCTTCATCGATCAGGAGATCAACGACGCGCTGATCTACCACATGCGCGCGGAAAAAATGACGTTGTATCTCGGAAAGGATTTCACCAGCGTGCGAGTCGATCCCGGCGGCAAAGTTGTCACCACGTTGGAGAACGGCCGGGAAATCAAGACCGACATGTTGATGTTCTGCTCCGGCCGTGCCGGCGCGACGGAGGACCTCAAGCTCGAGGCGGCCGGCGTCGAGGCCGCCAGCCGCGGGCTTATCAAGGTGAACGAACACCTGCAAACGAATGTTCCGCACATCTACGCGGCGGGGGACGTCATCGGATTCCCCGCGCTCGCCTCGACCTCGATGGAACAGGGCCGGCACGCCGCGTGTCACGCGTTCGGCGTGCCGTTCAAGTCGCAGAACGACCTCATGCCCTATGGCATCTACACGATCCCCGAGATCAGCATCGTCGGCAAGACCGAGCAGGAACTCTCCGAGGAGGGCGTGCCGTACGAGATCGGCATCGCGCGGTACCGTGAGATCGTCAAGGGCCAGATCATGGGCGACGAGACCGGCATGCTGAAACTCATCTTCCACCAGAAGACCGGCCGGCTTCTGGGCGTCCACATCATCGGCGACGGCGCCTCGGAACTCATTCACATCGGCCAGGCCGTGCTCACCTACGGCGGCTCCATTTCCTATTTCGTCGACACCGTCTTCAACTACCCGACCCTCGCCGAGGCCTACAAGACCGCCGCGCTCAATGGCCTCAAGCGCGTCGGCATGTCGGCGGTCCATTCCGAGCAGTTCGCACGACCGCAGGGCGAGATCTCGGCCGTCGTGGAAGCGTCGGCCACGCCATGAACCCGCTCGAAGCGCCGCTCCGGACGGCCTGAAGGCGCCATCGATGGCCCGGTGGCTCCATACACACCCGGTAGTCCGGCTACTCCTGCCCGTGTTCGCCCTCGTCATCGTCACGTTGCCGTTCGCGTTCTCCGACCTCGATCTCCGGATCTCGTCGCACTTCTACGATGCCGCCGGGGACAAGTGGACGTTGAGTGATTCCAACGTCGTCGCGTTCCTCTACGAATTCGCGACGTACCCGACCACGATCGCGGCCTACACCGGTCTCGGAATCGCGCTGTTGTCGTTCCCCTTCCCCGCCCTGCGCACGTGGCGGCGCGCGGCGCTGTTCCTGTTCCTCGCACTCGTGGTCGGCCCGGGATTGCTGGTGAACGGTGTCGGCAAGGGCATGCTCGATCGCGCGCGCCCGCGCGAGGTCGTCGAGTTCGGCGGCGACAAGCCGTTCCAACGGCTCTGGCACTTTCCGGCGGGCGCGGAGGGCCGGTCGTTCCCGTCCGGCCACGCGTCGAGCGGATTTCTCTGGCTCGCGCCGGCCGTGTACTACCGCGCGCGGCGCCCGCGGCTCGCGATCGGCCTCGTCGCGCTGGCCGTCGTGCACGGGAGCGCGCTCGGGTACGCGCGGATCGCCGCGGGCGGCCACTTCATGAGCGACGTGCTCTGGGCCGGGGGCGCGGACTACATCGCGGGCGTCATGCTCTGCCTCGCGTTCGGTTACGTCGCCTCAGCGCGCGGCCGCCACGAGGACTACGCGTACGACGTACTCGGCCGCGCCAGTCCCATCGATGCGCCAACGCTGTAGGGGCGGCCCCCTGTGGCCGCCCAGGATCGCATGCGCGCGCAGGGCGGGGACAGGGCCCCGCCCCTACCGTCCGATTGCACTCCGCGCGCTACGGCTCCGTAACGTACAGCGCGCGCCAGTCGATCCCCGCGCCCTCGCCGGTGTGCAGTTGCAGCGCGAATGACCCCGTGAACAGCAACGGCGCGACGTCGGTCCACTCGATTACGCGCATCCCGTTCACCCACGTCGTCAGCCGGTTGCCGATCGACCGAATTTCGATCGAGTTCCACTCGCCGGGCCGCAACAGATACGCCTCGGCCGTCGCCGGGTCCGGCTTCACGAGCCAGCCGCGCCGGTAGCTCTCGTACACCCATCCGCTCGACCCGGGATACGACGGCTCCACCTCGCCCTGGACGCCCGCGATCACAGGATACCCATCCTCGCGTAACTGGATGGTCGAGTGATAGAACAACCCATAATTCCCATCGCCGAGCATGCGGAACTCGCCGCGCACCCGGAAATCCGCCCACGTCTCCTCCGTCGCGAGGTAGCCCTCGGACTGGTTCGGCCCGCGCCGGCCTTGTATGGTCCCGTCCGCGACGGTCCACGCTTCGGTGCCCCAATTCTTCCAGCCCGTTAGCGTCGTCCCGTCGAACAGCGATCGCCAGTTCGCGCCGCGCCCGCCGTTGTTGATGCGCACGTTGCGGTAGCGGACTTCCGCGGGCGCGTCCGCCGGCGCCGCGACCTGCAGCGCGACGATCCCCCCGATCGACCGTTCGTCGTACGCCGATGCCGCCGCGACGCCGTTCACGGCGACCTGTACTACCGGCCCGACCGCACGCACCGTCAACGTGTTCCAGTCACCCGGCTTCATCGCCGCCTGCGCGTCGTCTGTCGCGGCGCAGATTGGCGGTTGACCGTGCGCGACGAGCACCTCACCCGTCCGGCCTCCGCCCGCCGTGTCGATGTTCACGTGGTAGCCGTACATCGTCTTCGGGTCCGCGGCGGCCGCGGGATCCGCGGGTAGCCAGTGGCCGCGGACCTGTACGCCGCCGTTCGCCGGCGCGGGCGTCATGAACTCGAGCTCGAGCGCGAAGTCCCAATACTCGCCCGGAATCCGCAGCCACGCGACCTGCCCGGGCGCCGCCTGACCGATGATTGCGTCCGCCTCCGCGCGCCACACGCCCGACAGCGATCCCGCGGCAACCGCGTCCGCGTCCAGCGAGAACGCCGTCACCTCCTGCGCGGATGCGAATGCGGCAGACAAGAGCATGGCGGCGGACAAAATCGATCTCATGAAATCTTCCTCGAAACTACGTGGATGTGTCGCGTGAGTGTAGCGAATCCGGCATGAGAGCGGAAATTGCGCCCGGCTCGATACACCGCGCAGGCGGGGACGCCCGCGCCACTTGACAATGGGAGGCGCTTGGCTTCGGCGGTGGCGATTGGCAATGCGAGATCCTTCGCTTTGCTCAGGATGACAGGTTCGGCAGGTGGCGTTGTTGCCGTATCCAATTCAAAATCCCTCCAGGCGCGTTCCGAGGTCCGGCGTGATGCCCGGGTCGCGGGTATCGAGCCAGCGCGCGAGGATCGCGCAGCGGTCCGCGTCGATGATGTGGTCGTTGCCCTTCTCGTACACGATGCGGCCGTTGTGTCCAACGCGGTAACTGTGCGCGGCGTACTGCGCCTCGCGCGCGGCGAGTTTCGGGAACACGATCGTGCGCTCGGCCATCCGCCGGTGTAACAACTCCGTCATGAATTCCTTGACCGGCCGGAAGATCACCGCACCGTCCGGCAACGGCTCCATATCGATGGTCGCGCCGAAGTCGATCGCCTGCACCCGTTCGCACCAATCGGTGCCACCTGCCTTGAGCTCGTGCGCGATCGCGCGGCCGTTGTTGCCGCAGTCGATCGCGATTTTTCGGAATGCATATGCATGGTCAAGCTCGCGAATGACGGCCGTCTGCGCCGCGTAGTTCACGCCGCCGAGGTGCACGCGCAGCACATTCACGAAGTGCGGCTCGTCGGCGCGAAACACGACGAACTCCGAGGGGTCGCGCGCGAACCCGAGGTCGCAGCCGAGGTAATAGTCCCCCTTCGGGATGCCGCTTGGCGCGTTGAACCGGTCACCTTCGACCAACTCGATCGACTCGAATCCGACGCCCTCGTCCACGCACTCGAGATAGTCATCGAGATCGAACACCCCGTGCACCGGGGTGCCGTGTTGCCCGAGCACGCGATGGATGTACCCTGGCGACGATGCGCCGCCGTACAACCGCTGCAGTTCGGCGTCCTTTTCCGGAGTGAACTCCGGATTGAGGTGCGACGGCCAGTTGAACTGCGCCGCGTCCTGCGACTGCGTCATGCGGTAGAACGTGTCGCGACGGCCGTTCGGCACGCCGTACACCCAGCGCCAGCCGCCGCCGTTCAGCGCCTGGAACAACTCGCCCCAGGACGTTTCGGTCAGTTCCTGCGCCTCGTCCACGATCTGGAAATCGACGTGCATGCCCTGAAAATTCACGCCGCGCGGCCCCGCGATCCGGCCCCACAGCGTGAACCCGTTCGAGAACCGCAGGTACCACGACGGCGTACGCTTGACCTCGACCAGACCGTGCGCGAGATCGGGGTATTGTTCAAACCGGCGGACGATGCGATCCATCAGCGGGAATAGATGCTGTTCGAACTGCGTGGCGATGAGCATCTGTCGGCCGGGACGCATCATCAGGGCACTCCAGACGGCAGTGATTTCAATTTCGCTGGTCTTGCCCACGTCGCGGCCATCGCAGTGGACCTTTCGCACGGAAAAGGACTCGAGCGAACGGCGCTGGTAGTCCCGCACGCGCCAGGGGCGGCCTTGAGCGTCCGTAACGCAGCACGCAGCGACGATCGCCCGCTGGTGCAGCCTACACCACTCATAGGAAGTCGTCGTCTGAATCCCCGACGCGTTCATGGCCCTCATCGCCGTCTTCAAATTCAAGCGCCTGTTCAAGGATCCCCTCCGTTTCGTTCAGGACTTCCTGGATGCGTTCGTAGAGCCCGATCGGTTCGGTGCGATCGGGGGCGTTCATAATGCCGAGAAGTTGATCCGTAACCATTTGCAACCTTTCGTGTTGTCGCTCCAACAGGTGAATAACGGGATGGACCACACTAAGTCCTTCAGAAGCGCCCTTCGATCGCTTCTGAAATAACCTGACATTGCCAAGAACGACCTGTAACCGAAACGTGACCACGCGGAGCTCGAGCGCGTGTTCCATTCGGACGCGAACCTGCAATGGAATCTTCCCCTGGGCGTCGCGGCGAACTTGAGCGGCGAGTTCGATCCAGAAGTCAATGATTGCGGTTTGCGGCTTGCACCGTGCGTCAATCCGAAGTCGATCGGCCAGCTCGAAGAAAAGATCGTCCGTGTCATTCATGGTTCTCCGCGTCCTTCCACGTTTACTCCTATTTACATGCGGGGGCGCGTTGCCCTGCTGGAAGGGGCGGAAGCCCTTGAAGATAAACGGGTTTGGCCCTATAATCCTCGGGTTACGGGGTATTCAACGGTTTCAGGGGACCGCCATGGCGGCTAATCGCGACGATATTCTTCTGCAACGCCTGCAAAGCACGATCGACTCGTGGAATGCCGAAGTGACCGCCGCCCACCAGGGCCTCAGCCGTCAAATCGGCGACGCCCGGCAACAACTTGTCACCCTGATCGACACCCTTAACCGCCGCGGCAAACCCGCGAACGGGAACGGTTCAGAGGCCCTCCGCGGGGCGGCGCTACGCGAGCGAGACTCGGCGCTGTCCGACGTGATGCGGCGGAACCGCGACCTCGAGGAGGCGCTCGCGCATCTGCAGGAGGAGCGGCGGACGCTACGTGGGCGGCTCGAGGCGGCCCTGGCCGAGAAGGCCGATCTCGAGGCCCAGCTTGCCGCGCACCAGGAGCAGGAGGCCGAGGCCGCCCGGCTCATCGAGCGCACGGAGAAGGAACTTGCCGTGCTCCGGCGCCGGGTCGAGTCGACCTCGAGCGCGCAGGCGACGACAAACGACGAGGTAGAGCGGCTGAGGCAGGCCGTCGAGATGACGAAGAAGGAACGCGCGGGACTCGCATACGAACGCGATCAGCTCCGGACCGAGCTCGAAGCGAAGACTCACGAGGCGGATCAGTCGCGGCTGGAAATCGCGTCGCTGACCGCCGCGCTGCAACAACTGGAAGACAATGCCGCGGAACGCGCCGAGGCCGAACGACAAATCCTCGAGCAGCGCGACCGCATCGAATCGCTGACGGATGACCGCGCGCGGCTCGCGGAACAGCTTGCGCTGTTGCAGACCGAGATCGAGGCCGCGAACGCGCGCGCCGACCGGCACGAAGCGGCGGGGCGCGAGGCGTTGCGCGAACTCGACGCGCTGCGCACCGCGCGGAACGAGCTCGCGCAAGCGGAGGCTGGGCTGCGCGCGGAACTCACGACGGCACGCGCGGCGGCCGACTCGCTCCGCCAGGCGGAACACGAACTCCGCGATGAACTCGCCTCGCTGAACCACCAGTACGAGCGACAGGCCGCGCAACTCGCCGAGACCGTCCGCGAACTCGAAGCGCACTGGCAGCTCGCGAAACAGACCAATCACCGCGAGGAAGCACAGGCGCGCCAAATCGCCGAACTCCGCGATGAACTCGACGCCGCGCTCGCGGAATCGACCCGGCTGAGGCAGCACATCGAGGCGGCCGGCGCCGCGAAGGGCACTGCGCCGTCGTGGCAGATGGAAGCGCGGCTCACCGAATTGACGAAGGAAAACGAAGACCTGCGCCGCCTGCTCGACCGCGCTGAATCCGAGCGTTCCGCTCCGCGCGTGGCGGCCGATGCCGACCTCGACGCCGTGCGCGAGGAACTGCTCGCGTTCGAGCAGTTGCTCATCGAGCGCGAGGAGGCGGTCGAGGCCGCGGCCGGGCGCATGCAGAAACTCGAAGAGACCGCCCTGCGCGTTCAGGCCGAAGTCGCCGCGCTTCGCACCGGCCAGCCCGCGCAAGAGTCGAGCGACGAACTCGAACGGCTCCGCGCGCGCGTCCGCCAGCTCGAAACCGTCAACGCCGAGCAGGCCGCGCGCGTCGTCGAACTCGAAGTCGACCTGTCCCAGCGGAACGACGAACTTGCGGCGCTGCA
>CAYUZD010000059.1:6239-13396 GCA_964449475.1 uncultured Nitrospirales bacterium | reverse complement strand
GCTGTCGCGCAGTTCCTCGCCGGTGAGCCGTCGCGGCGGGAAGCGCCAGAGCAACCGGGTGCCGCCGTCGATATCGGCAGCGTCGCGGCGGTACGCGGCGGACTGCCGATAGGTCTGCGACATCATAATCAGTTTGTGCATGCGCTTCAGCCGCCAGGCGCTATCCGCAGTCGCGTCGGCTCCGTAGCTTGGCGCGACGAGTTCGCGCGCGAGCCAGTCGAGCAGCTCGGGGTGGGTCGGTCGCGCGCCCATGAAGCCGAAGTCGCTCGGAGTAGAGACGATTCCCGTGCCAAAGTGGTAGTGCCAGAGCCGGTTGGCGAGCACTCGGGGCGGCAGCGGGTTGCGCGGATCGATGATCCATTTTGCGAGGGCGAGGCGCCGTTCGCGTTCGGGTGCGTTGGACGCGAGCGCGTAGGCCGGGGCGGACTTCGAGAGGACAGCCGGACTCGCGGGTGCGACCTCGTCCCCCGGACGCTGTGGATCGCCGCCCTTGAAGAGATGCGACGGGCCTTCGGGTTGGGCCAGCCGACCCACGCGAAGCACGGGGAAACCGGGGATCGCAGCGATCTCGGCGTTGAGGGTGCTGTCGCGTTCGCGGAGGCCGTCGAGCTGCGCGCGTTCCTCGTCGTTTGTCTCCAGTTTCAGGAGGCGGTGATGCCGGTGCGCGTCGTTTGCCGGGGCACGGTTCGCGGAGTTGGCGACGGTGGTCCAATCCGCGCCGTCCATCGAAACTTCGATTATATATTCGCAAGGGAAGGGCGTCTCGGGGGAGTCCAGCGCGAGCGCACCGAGCCGATCGCTCGAGAAAACGACCCGGCCGATGCGCTCCGCGTTGGTGAACGTGATTGTCAGCGTGGACTCCCGGGCGAGCCAACTCTGGCCGAACTTGCCGTCGATCACGAGATCGGCGTGGTAGGCCTCGCCGAAATCTTCCGCGACCGGACTCTTTCCCTCTGCATGACCGCCGTTTGCGGCCAGCGCGACGTTTCGGGATTCCGGCCCAACGGTCCAGACTTCGAACTCGTCGATCTTGAAGCCCGTGCGCGCGTTGGGGTCGTTGTCGCGGCCAGTCACGACCAGCCGGACGTATCGAGCATCGATGGGATCGAACGTTTCCTCTGTGCCCTTCCGGTCAACGGATGGACGCGTCCAGACTTCTACATACGCGGGCACTCGGGCTTCGGCGCGCGCGAGGATCGCCTGCTCGATCGCACTCCGTTCTGCCGCGATCTCCGCCTTTTGCGCTTCGAGCGGCGCAAGCGCATCGCGCCGTTGTTGGCGCTGGGCGTCCGTCGCGATTTCGCGGCTGTCCGGGTACACGCCGGCGAACGTTGCGTGGAGGCGGTAGAAGTCCTTCTGCGAAATGGGATCGAATTTGTGGTCATGGCACCGCGCGCAACCCACCGTGAGGCCGAGAAACGCCTCAGACGTGGCGCGGACCATGTCATCGATGTCGTTCGCGCGGATTTGTGCCGCCTGGACGGGATCCTGGTTGCCCACGATGTCGACCGGGCCGCACGCGAGAAAGGTCATGCCGACCTCGATCGCGGGATCGCCGGGCGCGACGCTGTCGCCGGCGAGCTGTTCAAGTACCATCCGGTCGAAAGGTTTGTCGTCGTTCAGCGAGCGGATCACGTAGTCGCGATAGGGCCACGCATCGTCGATGAGGTGGTTTACCTCGAACCCCGAGCTCTCGCCAAACCGGACGACATCGAGCCAGTGCCGGCCCCAGTGTTCGCCGTAACGCGGGGACGCGAGCAGCCGATCCAGCAATTGTTCGTAGGCCCGATCGGGGGACGCCGAAGTCCATTCGTCTACGAACGCGCGGACCTCGTCGGGCGTTGGCGGGAGACCGGTGAGGTCGTAGGTCGCGCGGCGGATCAACGCCGCCGGGTCTGCGGGCGCGGATGGCGCGAGATTATTTTCAAGCAGTGCGGCGCCGATGAATTGGTCGATTGGAGATGTGTTCCACGAAGCTGGAAGCGCGCCCGACCGAATCGCGGACTCGATCGACGGCGCCTGGACCTCGCGCAACGGTTGTAGCGACCACCAGTCGTACCCCGCGCGGCGTTCCGTCGTGAATGCGAAGGGATCGAGCGGCGTGTCCGGAAAATAGGCGCCGTCCGCGACCCATTTTTCGAGCACATCCGCTTCATCGTCGCCGAGCGGGTTCTTCGGCGGCATTTCCTCGATGAAAATCTTGTTGATCAGTTCGCTCTTCCGGGGGTCGCCGGGGACGAGGACTGTGCCGTGTTCGCCACCGGCCAGCGCGGTCTCGCGCGAGCGCAGGTCGAGTCCGCCCTTGCGGGCGTCGCCGTGGCATTCGAGGCAGCGCCGAATGAGGATTGGCTCGACTTGTTCGTGGAAATAGGCCGCCGAATCGACCGCATCTGCGGCGTGACACGGGATTGAGACAATGCAGATCGCCGCTACCAGCGCTGTCGCGGCATTCGTCGAGAGCCTCGGGATCGCCCGCATGCATCCATCTTAATCTACGGTGTGCGAATTCGCACTACGCGGCCGCCGGCCAGACGTTATGTCCACGATACGAGGTTGCCAGTGCGCCCACATGGCTCCGTGCCCGGCGGGCACCTGCGTAATCACGCGGACATCCGCGCCGCCGGGCCGCGCGGCGTAGAGTTGGCGATTTCCGCTACGCGTTGAACCGAAGGCGAGCCCTGAGCCGTCCGGCGACGGCTTGGGATGGTAATGGGCGGTCCCCGGCGTGGAGTGCGACAGCCGCGTGACGCTTCCTTCGAGCGTGGCATGCATGAGTTCGATGCTCTCGCCCACGCTGCACGTGAAATAGATGCCATCGCCGCGCGCGTTCCAGACGGGGACGTCGCTGCTGCCGCCGTGGAAGTCGAAGACGTCGTACACGGTCATCACACCCGTGTATCCGCCGCGATCGGCGACCTTGCGCAGGCCGGTGCCGTCCGGCCGGACGACGTACGGATGACAATTGTAGTGCTCGCCGGAAACGAATAGTAGCCACGCGCCATCCGGCGACCACTGCGGCACGAAGTTGAACGGATTGCCGGTTTCGATGGGAAGCATGTTCGATCCGTCTGCGTCGGCGACGACAATTTGGTAGTCGCGGTGATACGCGACGCGGCGGCCGTCGGGCGACGCGCTGACGCCGTAGGTGAATCCATCCTTCCCCTGGCTGATATCGCGCTTGTTGCTGCCGTCACGTCTCATCAAAAACGGACGCGAGACGCCGCCGATGAGCGCAGTGAACATCAACTCGTCCGATTCACCGGGCACGTACACGAGGCCCGAGTTGTAGTCGCTCACGCGTTCGACGGCCGTCAGGCTTACCAGCGAGCGGTCACGCAGATCGTAGAGGTGAAGATCGACCTTCCAGCCCTCGGTCATGCGGAAGGTCCGGTGCTCCTCCTCCCAGGCCGCATTCTCCGGGCTTTCCCAGCCGCTGAGCACGATCGCGGAGGCGCCGTCCGGCGACCATCCCGCGAATTGCGTCCAGGTGTGCGGGCCGGTGGCGAGTTCGCTCGCGATCGGTCTGCGATCGGTGCCGTCGCCTCGGACGATGCACGCCCGCGACGTGACCTGGTTGTCGAAACGGGTCGGCAGGTTCGTGCGGTACTCCGTGTATCCGATCCACGGCAGAGTGGAGCCGACGCGCGCACGAGGTTTTCCAGGGGATGCGCATCCAGCGAGCAACGCACTCAACAGGAACGATCGGCGAGAGATCCGAATCATCGGGCCGGATCCGATGGCCGTAGCGTGGCGCGCTCCGGATGGAGGACGAGCAGTCCGTTTTCCCGCGTGACGCCGAGTTTCTCGTCGAGCGCCTCCGCGAGCGGGTCTGGTGAATCGATTCCGAGCCGCTCGCGCACTTCTCGGCGGAGCCACCAGAAGCCGGAGTTCCACGAGTACAGATGATGGCCGTGCGGGTGCCCATCCACAGTGCTGATGGATTCGTGGAACGCGGGCATTGTCGTGAGTTCCTTTTCCAGCCGCCACAACAGTTTTTCGTCAATCCAGGCGGGGTCCATCCCGTGGATCAGGCCGTCGAGGTACACGCACGCGTCATTTAGAAACCACGAGCCGCCGTAGACGTAGACGCCGCTGTGACCGTCGAGCAGATCGCCGTTCGATTTCGAAATCACGCGCATCCCGTATCGCGTCTGCAGGCGCATGGTCGTCTCGATGTGCCGCCTGACCATTTCGTCGGGCAGCAGTTTTTCGCCGAACACGGCGTACGTGAGCACCTCGCCGTAGAGCGAGTCTTGCCCGATGTATTCCTGCCGTTTGAGGCTCGTGGCCATGTATCCGCCGCGCTCGTTGAACATCCGGCGGTAGCCCGCCTTCGCGGCGTCGATGTCGGCATCCGAAACGTCGAAGCCCAGCTCGCGCGCGGCGAACAGCGCGCCGCAGTGGAACCCCTGGTTGGACGACGGCGCGTCGTCGTCATCGTACGGCAACTGATCGTGATATGTTTTGAACGCGGCCGATTCGGGCTTGAGACGTGGAGGGATGAACAAGCCGTCGACCTGGTGCTCGCGCATGAACCGGTAGGCGCGTTCGACCGTGCGCATGTCCAGCGCCGCGCCGGCGCGTTTGGCGAGCGCGGCCCAGATCAGGTAGTACTGCGCGTTGTCTTCGTAATTGATGCGCTCGAAGAACACCGCGGCCTGCGCCGCGATGTCGTACACCGGATCGTCGAGGCCGCGGCTCATGTAGAACCCGTCGGTGACCCACTGCTTCCAGCCGTACCCGACGCCGGAAATGAAGATGTAGTCGCTCTCCGGGCGGAGGAGGTTGCGGCGCAGGAGCAGGTACGACGTGTTACGCAGGATCGCTTCCAGGCCGCTGCCGTTAAATCCTTTCGCGTTCGCGAGCGCGAGGTGCGCCGCGAGTTGCACGTCGTACTGGCCCCGCGCGGGGGACGAGAAAATCCATGTGCGCCACGTCTGGGTCTGTCCGGCCTCGATGTGTTGCCAGCCGTCGAAGTAGGCGCGATACACCGAAGTCGCATCCACTTCGTGCGGGATGGAGATCGCCCGACGCGGACTACCGTCGCCATTGGCCAACGAGAAGTCCCGCGCCTCGGCGTTGAAACTCATGAACGATCGGTTCTCCCATAGCCCCGGCGTGTCGCCGATGATTCCGTAAACCGTGTCGCCTGCGAGAACCGCGAGCATCGGGAAGGTCTGCAATGACCCGCCGCCGAACTCGGGGCCGGAACAACCCGGACTGTAGGACTTCGTCGCCGGTTCCGGCCCGGTAAAGGAATGGAACACTCCGTCAATTGCCACGTGCCATCCAAAATCGAGGAAATACCGCATGTCGGCCGCCGCACGCACCGTGACGACGCGCTCGATCAGGTTTGGCCCGATGCTTTGGTACGACTCCTGGATTCGCAGATTGCCTACTTCGGCGACCGCAGAACGCACTCGCGCGGGGTCGCACTCGAACGACGGGAATCGAACCCGAGCGCTGTGGGATCCCTCGGGACCGGCCCAAACGACGCGCAGGCCGCTGTTGTCCGAGGGCTGGGTGAAGACTTCTTGATTCCCGGCGAGTACACTGGCGGAGAACTTGCCCTGTTTGCCGCTCACGCCGATGCTGAGCGAGTCGTCCCCTGCAGCCGCCGTGGCACCGAGCAGGATTACGATAAACGTCTTTCTGGACATTCGCATCTGGAATTGGCTCCGTCAACGCCGGGGCTCAAAGGTGACCCGACACGGCCGCGCGGTACCCTTTGAAGATCGCGATCGACCGCACTGCAATCCAGCGTATCGTCTGCGAGCGTTGCGCGCAAGGATGCGTACTGATTCGGAGGTCGGCCGGATGCGTCCCGTGGGTCATCGGTAGACAATAGACACGAAGTCCCTGTATTTTCCCCGCCGGATTCGCTGACTTACCGGGTGCGATTGCGCGCCAACTGCCGATGGGTACCTATTCGATGCTCAAGTCGCTGGAACGCCGGCTGGACGCGATTCGCAGCAATCCGGCCTCAAAGGACTTCATCCTCGCGGACGCCAAGGACGCGGACATGGCGTTCGGCATCGGCGCGACGGGCCGCAACGCGGACGGACATCACCCTTCACTCGCGCATTATCGCGACAAGATCCGCGACGTCGTGAAGCAGGGCATCGTGGATATTGTGATCATGTCGGCGTCGACGAACGAGCTGCTGGCGCTGGACGAGCGCATCTTCGACGGCACGACCGTGACCCCGGCGGCGCGCGCGAACGACACGTCCGACATCTGGCTCGCGCGCAAGGGGTCCTACGCGAGCGCGCCGTCCCGGCCGTTCCGTACGGCCACGATCGACCACATCCAGTGCGGCAAGGCCTCGTGCCCGGAGCACGAGCGTGCACGCGGGACGAACCTGGGCTTGTACTCGATGACGTTCAACAACGATATCGAGCGCGATCACGCGACGCTCGAGGCATTCAAGGCATTTCGGATTGAAGCCGAACAGAAAAACTTCCGGTACTTTCTGGAGGTGTTCGCGCCGAACGTGAACGGCGCGGTGCTGCCGGAGGACGTCGGCGCGTTCCTCAACGATCAGATCGTGCGCGCGCTCGCCGGCGTGACGCGTGCGGGCCGGCCGCTGTTCCTCAAAATCCCGTACTGCGGGCCGCGCGCCCTCGAGGAGCTTGTCGCATATGATCCGGAGCTCGTGCCGGGGATCCTCGGCGGCGCGTCGGGCACGGCGATGGACGCGTTCACGCTGATCGCGAAGGCGCGGCGTCACGGCGCGCGCGCGGCGCTGTTTGGCCGCAAGATTAACCTCGCCGAGGACCAGTTACTGATGATTGAACTGCTTCGGCGGGTCGCTGACGGAGAAATCGAGCCCGGAGACGCGGTCCGCGCGTATCACGACGGTTTGAAGCACCGAGGCATCGCGCCGGTTCGCGCGATCACGGAGGACTCGAAGGTCACCGCGCCTGAATTGTTGCTGTAGCGATTGCGCGCTACTTGGCGGGGCCGTAGCCCGTTTCCGGCGCGCCGGACGCCTGCAACTTGCCGCAGGCCCAGAGCACCCCGCGCGTGACGAGATCGAGATACCGCGGATCGGCGACGGTGTCGTTGTTGTGGCCGATGGTGGTGCAGAACACCCGGGCCTTCGCGTCGCCGTATTCGTGCGTCCAGACGACGGCCGACTCCGTGAAGTTCGGGCG
>CAYUZD010000059.1:0-6139 GCA_964449475.1 uncultured Nitrospirales bacterium | reverse complement strand
CTAGCATATCGGAGACGCGCGGGATAGTCACACGCGTATTCATCGCAGAAGGAGCGATGGCGCGTTCACCGGATTTCCGCGGATGGATTCCTCTGTGCGCGATGCGGCCTTTTGACGCGGAAATCAACGGGGAGTACCATTCGCGGGCCGCTGCGCCGGGACGCAGCGTCGGGAGACAGGCGTAGTGTCGGAAACGAATCAGGCTGTGGGACGAGGGGGCTTCGCCGGCATCGTTGAATCGCTCCGAGTCCACCAGTGGGTCAAGAACACACTGGTGTTCGCGGCGCTCGTGTTTGGCCAGAAGCTCTTCGACGCCGCGGCCGTCGTCCAGTCGCTCGTCGCGTTCGCGTCGATGTGCCTCGCTGCCAGCGCGGTGTACGTGTTCAACGACCTGTGCGACGTCGACGCGGATCGTTCCCATCCTCTCAAGCGCAACCGGCCGCTGGTCTCGGGCCGAATGGGGCCGGGCGTGGCGCGGGGATTGCCGGCGGGTCTCGCCGGCGCGTCGCTGCTGCTCGCATTCGCGCTGGGGGACGGCGCGGGCTGGACGGTGTTGGCGTACCTGACGATCAACGTGGCGTATTCGCTCGGCGCGAAGCACGCCGTGATACTCGACGTAATGTTGCTCGCGTCAGGTTACGTATTGCGCGTGCTGCTGGGCGCGTTCGCGGTACACGTGACGGCGTCGCAATGGCTCGTGTTGTGTTCGCTGAACGTCGCGATGTTCCTGGGTCTCGGGAAACGCCGCGCGGAGTTGGCCGCGGCCGAGGACACCGCGGCGAACCACCGGCGCGTACTGGAACACTACAGCCTCGGCTTTCTGGACCAGATGATCTCAATCGTCACCAGCGGTACGCTGGTCTGTTACATCCTCTATACGGTCGATCGGCGCACGGTGACCGAGTTCGACACGTATTTGCTCATTACCACGGTTCCGTTCGTGATGTACGGGTTGTTCCGGTACCTGTATCTCCTCTATCACCTGAAACAGGGCGACAGCCCGACGACGACCATCCTGTTTGACCGCGCGTTCCTGTTGAACGGCGTCCTTTGGGGCATCGCGTGCATTGTGATCGTCTATTTCCATGAGTACTTACCCGCGTGGTCGCCGGAATAACCCACGAATCGTCCCGATGTCGCGAATCTCCGCATGCGAAACCGGCGCCGCGTGGTTTGGATCTCCGCGATTGGCTATATTGAACGGATTGGTACGGAAAGGGCGTTGAATGCGAATGGTTCGGAAGTCAGTGTTGTCCGCCGCGAGTGCGGTGGTCGTTGCGGTGTGTGGATCCGCTCATGCGCAGTTCGAGCTGAAGACGGGAGACCGCATTGCGATCATCGGGAACGCGTTGGCGGACCGGATGCAGCACGACGGATGGCTGGAGACGTACATCCATAAGGCCAACCCCGGCAAACAGATTGTGGTTCGCGACATGGGGTTCGCCGGGGACCAGGTCGCGCTGCGCCCGCGTGAAGAGGGGTTCCCGTCCCCGGACTATTACCTTTCACTGATCGAAGCTGACGTGATCTTCGCGTTCTTCGGTTACAACGAGTCGTTCGCGCACGATCCCGAGACGTTCAAGAACGAACTCAACGCGTTTCTGGACGAGATGGCCGGGAAGAAATACAACGGCGAATCGGCGCCGCGCGTTGTGCTGTTCTCGCCGATCGCGTACGAGGATATGGACTCGCCGAACCTGCCAGACGGCGAAGAACTGAACGAGTGGTTGGGCACCTACACAGACGCGATGGCGAGCGTCGCGCGCCGGCGCAAGGTGCCGTTCGTGGACCTGTATTACCCGACGCAGGAGTTGTACGACGCATCGGACGCACCGCTGACGATCAACGGTGTGCACCTGAACAGTTCGGGCAACCAGGCCGTCGCGAAAATCATCGTCAACGAGTTGTTCGGCGATACCGAATTCGACGGCGTGGACGCCATTCGCGCGGCCGTGCTGGACAAGAACTGGTGTTGGTTCAACCGGTACCGCGCGACGGACGGGAACGACATTTGGGGGAGCCGCGCGCCGCTCGCGTTCGTCGGCGGACAGACCAACGCCGACGTGCTCACGCACGAACTGGCGATGCTCGACGCAATGGCCGCGAACCGCGACCCGGTGATCTGGGCGGCCATCGCGGGCAAGCGCATCCAGCCGGACGACAGCAATGTGCCGCCGCCCGTCGAGGTGATCACGAACATCGAACCGGCGCCGGACAAGCGGGACGATTCCGGCGGCCACCTGTTCGTCCCGGCGGACGAAGGTGTGAAGACGTTCACGCTGCAGGACGGCCTCGAGGCGAACCTGTTCGCTTCGGAGGACATGTTCGAGGAAGTGGTGAATCCCGTTCAGCTTGACGTGGACACGAAGGGCCGGTTGTGGGTCGCGTCGTGGCAGACGTATCCGAAGTGGCAGCCGGACTTGCCGATGCTCGATCGGCTCGTGATTCTGCCGGACGAGGACCGCGACGGCGTCGCCGACAAGGCGATTACGTTCGCGTATGTGCATAACCCGACCGCGTTCACGTTCTGGAACGGCGGTGTGCTGGTCGCGTCCGTGCCAAATTTCTGGTTTCTGAAGGACACGGACGGCGACGATGTGGCGGACGTGAAAGAGATCGTGCTCAGCGGCCTGGACTCCGCGGATACCCACCACAGCGCGAACGGCTTCGACTACGGCCCGGACGGGTACATTTATTACCAGCGCGGGATATTCAACGTCAGCAACATCGAAACGCCGTGGGAGGCCGCGCAGTTGTCCGGCCGATCGGCGATGTACCGCTTCAACCCGCGCACGTACCGATTCAGTTACCACGCGGAGAACCCGCCGAATCCGCACGGCGGCGATTTCAACTACTGGGGGTACCACTTCGCGACGAGCGCGACGGGCGGCGAGGCCTACCAGGTACGCGAAGACGGCGGCGGCAAGTTCAAAATGCACAAGCTACTCGAGAAGACGGTGCGGCCGGTGCCGTCGAGCGGCATCCTGTCGAGCCAGCACCTGCCGGAGAAGATGAACGGCAATTTCATCATCCTCAACAGCATCGGGTTCCTCGGCATCAAACAGTACACGCTCGAGAACACCGACGGGAAGTTCTGGGGCACGGAGACGGACAACCTGCTGGTGTCGAGCGACAGCAACTTCCGGCCAACGGACTTCAAGGTGGGCGACGACGGCGCGCTGTACGTGTCCGATTGGACGAACCCGATCATTGGCCACATGCAGCACAACATTCGTGACCCCAACCGCGACCACGAGCACGGCCGCATTTACCGAGTAACGACGAAGGGCCGGCCGCTGCAAGACCACGTCGAGATCGACGGCCAGCCGATTGAAGCGCTGCTCGACGTGCTGAAGCATCGGGTGGACGGTGTGCGTTTGCGCGCGCGAATAGAGCTCAGCGAGCGGGACACCGGCGAGGTGATCGCCTCGGTGCAGAAGTGGGCCGCGCAATTCGACCCGAAGAAACGCGAGGACGCGCATCACCTACTCGAGGCGCTCTGGCTGCATCAACAACACAACGTGTTCAACGAATCGCTGCTGAACACGGTATTGGGTTCGCCGGACCCGGACGCGCGGCGCGCGGCCGAGCGCGTGCGGTACATGTGGGATATCGAGGGGAAGTTCGCGACCAAGGCGACGGCCGCGGCACCCAAACCGGACACGAAGGAAGTAGCTCTCGCCGCGCTGCAGGAGGCGCGCGATTACCTCAAGCAGGAGGCGTCGCCCGAGCCGCGCATGGACGGCGACACCTTCGAGATACACATCCAGACGCTGAAGGAACAGATGCGGTATGACCGAGCGGTGTTTACGGTGCCGGCGGGCATGAAGGTCCGGCTCGTGTTTTCCAACCCGGACGCGATGGACCACAACCTCATCATGGTACAGCCCGGCGCGGCGTCGAAGGTGGCGGTCGCGGCGATGAAGATGGAGGAGACGGGCGAAGGCGTCGCGAAGCAATGGCGTCCGGAGAGCGACGCGATCCTGTTCGCGACGAACATGCTCCCGCACGGCAAATCGCAGACGATCGAGTTCACCGCGCCTTCGGTGCCGGGGGACTACGACTATCTCTGCACATTTCCCGGCCACTGGCAGTTGATGCGCGGCGTGATGCGCGTCGTCGCGACGTTGGACGACTCGATTGTCGTTGTGAACCGTCTCGATGCGCCAAAGACCGTCACGGCGTCCACGCGCGAGGTGGTCGAATACTGGACGTTCGACCAGCTCAAGGACGGCGTGAACGCAGCGCTGTCCGGCCGGTCATACGAGACGGGCAAGCGGATGTTCGAGGTGGCGGGTTGCTCGCAATGCCACCGGATTGGCGTGCCCGGCGACACGGTTGGGCCGGACCTCGCGGATGTCGGCACGCGCTACACACCGGCGACGCTTCTCGAGCATATCCTGGATCCGTCGCTCGAAGTGAAGGACGAGTACAAGACGTTTGTCGTGGAGACGAAGGACGGCCGCGAATACATCGGGCAGATTCTGAAGCAAACCGAGGACACCGTGATCGTGCGCGAGGATCCCCTGAAGCCGGCGATCACGGCCACGGTGAAGCGGGCCGATATCAAGGAAATCGATCCGATCGCGATGTCGCCGATGCCGACGGATCTGCTGATCACGCTTCAGAAGGACGAGATTTGGGACCTGATTGCGTTCCTGCTTTCCGGCGACAAGCCGACGTACCAGGCGTTCAACGGCGCGCACTCGGGCCATCGCCCCCCATCGTCCTGAACAACGCGGAGGATCCCGTGTCGGTAGCGGCGTCTGCCTCGAAGCGAGATCCTTCGCGTTGCTCAGGATGACAAGAGGGGATGGATCCATCGTGTATCAAAAAGATTAAGCATACCCCGCTTAACCCTGCCCCAGACCCCGGCGCTACTTGCGTGCCTTGAACTCCTTCACGAATTCCGCGGTGAGATCGATATACGTGTAGCCGTGTTCAAATGTCGCCTCGATGTGGCTGAATTCGTACAGTTCGTTGAACGTCGAGATGTGCAGCCAGTCCGGGTTGGAACTCATCGCGGCTTCGAACGTGCCGCGATAGTACGCTCCCGCGGGGTCGTCCGGGTAGTTCGCGCCGAACTTCGTGCGGTCTTTCCAACCCGAGCCTTTGAACCCGCCGGCGGACGTCTTCCGGCCGGGACTGCGCGTCTCGTCGTACCCCGGACTGATCGTCGCGTGGTGCTGCGCGGGCTTGCCGTTCTTGGCGCCCTCGTTCCGGTTGTAGTCGTCGATGTGCCCGCGCATCGTCTGCATGAATTCATCGAGATCGGCGTCCTCGATGTCCACGAGCGTGTATTCCTCGAGCGAGCGGAACGGTCCGAGGTATTCGCGGCCCTTGCCGCCCTGGTAACTGCCGGACATGATCGGGAACGGTCGGATGCCCGCGGCCTCGATCCGCTCGAAGAGTCCCTGCCACTCCGCGGGCGTGTGGCCCCACGCGGTCCACACCATCACCACCGGCTGGCCCTCAACCTTGAGCATCGCCGGATGGTGCTGATACCGATCGAGAAAGTAGTGGAGGTCGTGAAACACCTTGTCGAGTTCGTACCGGCCGAGTTCATAGTCGATCGTGACCTTGAGGTTGTGCGCGGCGGCCTTCTCAAAGACCGTGTCGAGAATCTGGTTCTTGCCGTTGGGTTCCGGGTCGTGCCACCACGAGACGGTGACCGCGTCGATGAGCGCGCGGTTCATCTGCTGCATGTGCTTCTCGATGATGGTCGGGTCCCACGAGTTGTACGCGCCGACCAGCGGATGCAGCCCGTCGAGACCCTCGCTGCGGCCGCCGTCCGCCTGCGTCTTGAGCCATTTATCTTCGTCGTACCAGATGTAGTAATACGCGAGGACGACTTTGTCGGTGAAGGCGAACCCGCGGTCGTCCTCCGCATTCGCGCGTGACGCGTGGATGGCCAGCGTGAGACAGACGGCGGCGAGGACGAGGGAATTTGGTTTCATCGGCGGCTCCTGACGGGGTAGTCTAGGCGGGCATTCTAACCGGGCGGCGCCGCCGGCATCGAGAGGAAGTGTATGGAGCGATTCGGGGACGTGACGGCCGAGGTGCGGGGCCACGTGGCGCTGGTCGAGATGCACCGCCCGCCGCACAATTTCTTCGACCACGAATTGATCCGCAACCTCGC
>CAYUZD010000058.1:0-13425 GCA_964449475.1 uncultured Nitrospirales bacterium | reverse complement strand
ATCTGGATCTGTTCGATGTCGGGGTCGAATTCGTACACGCGCAGGCCGTCGATCATGTAGACGAGCTGCGGGTCCTGATAACGGAAGATCAGCCGTTTCGGCTTGGTATAGGTTAGCGTCCCCTGCGAGACGACCGTCTCGTCCGGCGTGATCGTCGTCTGGACGTACTGCGCCTGAAGCGATTCAATCGAATCGCGGCGCGCCGAGAACTCGGTGAAGAACTCTCCGGGAGACTGCGTCTGGCCCGCGGCGCCCGTCATCAGTATCAGCGCCGCCCAGAGCATGCAATCCTCCCGCGGCGGCAATCAGGCCGCGCGCTCTCCGTTGATCAGCGTGTTCACCCGCGCGCGCTGCATCTCCGGCATCGAGTTCGTCTCGACCGCCGTCAACAGGCGGATGTGGCTGTCCAGCGCCGCGTTCAGTTCCGCGGCGAGCCGGTCCCGCTGCGCGCGGAGCGCCTCGATTTCCTGCGCGAGCGTCGTCGTGCGGCCAGTGAACGCCGTCGCCTGGTACTCGTCCTGCCGTTCGCGCGTGTTGTCGAGCAGGGTTGTCGCTTCACGTTTCGCCGCCGCGACGATGTGATCCGAGAATTTCAACGCGGACGCGAGCGCGGTGCGCAGGTCGGTCTCGCGCTGTTTCTGCTCATCCACGCCGACCTTGAGCGCCTTGTTCTCTTCGATCAGCGATTCGAGCACATCGGCCGCGCGCTCGACGTAGTGGTCCACGTCCTGCGTCTTGTAGCCGCCGAATAGCGCGCGCCGGAATATCGAATTCGGCCGCTGCGTGAGTTCGATTGCCGTTTCCGCCAGGCCAGCCGGCCGATCCATCGCTTGCTCGCTCATGGTCACTGCTCCTTCCGAGTTGACGACCCCGTGGTCATGCCTATTCATCCCGTCCGCGAGCGGGCCGCGCCGGCCCGCCGCGCACGTTACTGTCCCAACTCCTTCGACCGCTTCGCCGCGGCCGCCATGCCCGCGTCCACGATCGCGTCGAGCCCGCGCGACCCGAACACCGCAAGCGCTGCAGCCGTCGTGCCGCCCTTGGACGTCACGCCCTCGCGCAACACCGTCGCAGACTCGCCCGACTCGTGCAACAACCGTCCCGCGCCGTAGAGCGTCTGACCCGCGAGCCGGCCCGCCTGCGCCTCGGGCAACCCGAGCGCGACGCCCGCGCGCGTCTGCGCCTCGACCAACGCGAAGTAATACGCCGGACCGCTCCCACTCAGCGCCGTCACGGCGTCGAGCAGCGACTCCGGCACTTCCTCCGCGATTCCCACTGCTTCAAATATCGCGCGCGCCATGGCACAGTCCTGCGCGGTGCATGTTTCGCTCCGCGCAAACGCCGTTGCGCCCGCACCTACCATCGCGGGCGTGTTCGGCATCGCGCGCACGATCCGCGCCGCCGCGCCGAGCATGTCCTGAATAAACCCGATCGACACACCCGCCGCGATCGAGATGACCAGCGCCTCCCGGCGGAGTCCCCCGCTCAATGACTGTAATGCCGCGCGCATGTCCTGGGGTTTCGGCGCCAACAACAGAATGTCGGCCATCGCCGCGAGCTCCGCCGCCGACGCCGCAGCGCGTCCACCCAGGCTGACCGCGAGCTTCGTCTTGGACGCGTCCACGTCGAACGCGGCGATCTGCGATCCGGTCACCGCGCCCGCCCGCGCGAGTCCCCCGGCGATGGCCTGGCCCATGTTGCCGTAGCCCAAAAAGCCGACCACACCGGGAAGCGACACCCGCAGACAATCCTTGAGCGTTTGGCCGCCGCAGGCGGCTCCCCCAGGATCCTTATACCTTGCGCCGCCTCAGCATGCGATCTGCGCGCGGGAATGTCAAGCACGGAATCCCGCCCGATGCGTTGCGCGCCTGTGAGCGGCGGGTTAGGATGGGGCGCGAACCATGCCGAAGACTCCTCCACGCGACATAAAACTGGGCGACATTATTGCCGGGCGCTACGAAGTGCGCGGCAGCGTCGGTCGCGGCGGCATGGGACGCATCTACCGCGTCTTCGACAAGATCCTTGGGGAAGAAGTCGCGCTCAAGACGCTGCTGCCCGATCACGTTGACGACAAGGTCGTGCTGGATCGGTTCTTCAACGAGGCCCGCATCGCCCGCAATTTATCGCATCCCAACATCGTGCGCGTTCACGACATCGGCCAGGCCGACGACACCGTCTACATCTCCATGGAGCTGCTCAAGGGCAAGTCGCTCCGGCAGATGCTCGACCAACTCCAGCCGGGCCAGCGCCTGCCCATTGCCGGAATCCTGCGCATGTTCGATGCGTTGTGCGCCGCGCTCGACTACGCGCACCACTTCACCGTGCACCGCGACATCAAACCGGAAAACGTCATGATCTTGACGGACGGCACGTTGAAGTTGATGGATTTCGGTATCTCGAAACTGAAGGGGAACCCGAACCTGACCTCGGCGTCGATCGTCATGGGCACGCCGCACTACATGGCGCCGGAGCAGTTACGCAACACGTCGACGGTCGATGCCCGCGCCGACGTTTACAGCGTCGGCGTGATGCTCTACGAAGTCCTGACCGGCGACCGTCCGACCGGCCTCGCGAAGCCCGCGTCCAAGATCCATGGTGAAGTACCCGCCGCACTCGATCCCATCATCGAGAAGTGCTGCCAGGCCGACCCGAGCAAGCGTTACCAGTCCGCCGGTGAACTGCGTGCCGCGTTGCGCGAGGTCCGGGTCGATATCGAGCGGAAATCGAGCGCGGGCGAAAGCATCAAGACCATGACCGGCCCCGCGCGGCACAAGGGATCGGGCTTGGGCCGCTACGCCGTCGCGGGGGTCATGCTGGCAGCCGTCGGAGCGAGTGCCTACGGCGGGTTGCGTTGGGCCGAAGCGCGCCGGGATCGCATGCTGGCGGCGGCCCCGACCGGCATCGCGACCCTGCCGTCCACCAACGCGCCCCAAGATGATCCCGCCGTGAGAGAGTTCGCGCGGCTCGCCGGACGCATCGGCGATCTAAGCGCGCGGGCCGATGCCACGAAGAGAGAGTATTCCGTGGAGCAGCAATCCGGCGTCGTTGAGCCTATTCTCTTGCGCGGCGACGAGTTGTGGCAGTTGGCGGAATCCCAGCGCGGCACCGACATCGCGTCCGCGCTCGAACTCGGCTGGGACGCCGCGGCGTGCTTCATCGCGATCGCCGAGTGGCCGGCGGACATGGCCTTCGTACCGCCGGCGGCCGCGGGCCGGCCGCGAGCGGCCGGGTTCTTCGTCGATGTGCGCCCGGTGACCATCGGCGAGTTCGCGGCATTCTGCGACGCCCATCGGTGGGAATGGCCGCAACAGGCTGCGTACCGCGAACCCGCCGATGCGCCAATGACGGGTGCCGCATACTACGACGCTGTCGCATACCTCGCGGCCGCATCGCCGCCGAAGCGGCTTGCGTCTGCCAGTGAACTGGAGCGCGCCTGGTCGGATGCCGCCACGACGGAGAACGTCCGCGAGTACGGCGTATTCTTTGGATCGGCGGAAACTGGGAACGAGGAGTCCGAGAACCCAGACGCGTTGCCGTCGCGCGTCGCTGGCACCGTGCTGGAAGTCCCCGGGGACGCCTATGGCTTCGACACGTGGCGCGAATGGACTTCGTCCATCGAGAATCAACTCGGAGCCGGCGCGCCAACGTTTGGTGATGACATCACGACCGTCGCCGGGCGTTGGACGCAAACTGGAGGATTCCTCGTCGTGCCTGGCGCGCCGTCCCGATACGAGTGGTCGGATGAAACGCTCGGCTTCCGAGGAAAGCTCGATCTTCCACGAACGATGGCCGAACTCGACGCGATCGAGTAATCGTTGACTGCGAAACCGGAACGGCGCGTCAACAATTCACCGCACAATTCCGGTGTCATCGCCCCGATCGCGGAGTCTTCCGCGTCACGCGCGCCGTAATTTGAAGTGATGTTGACAATACTGTTGACACTGATCGATCCACTGGCGTAGCATTCCCCCGTCCCAACTAAGCAAGTCCCGGGTAGATTTCTCATGAATCGCGTGCATTGCCCCCACTGCCGCTCCGGTCGCCTCGCCGAGTCCGCCATTCCCAAGGACGTGGTCGTCGTCAAGCAGTGCCCCGCGTGCGGCGAGTTGGTAGTCATGTTCCGGCGCAAGGTGCTGGCGTTGGACCGGAAGATTCTTGAACGCGGCACCACGCAACAACGCAAGATGCACATTGCCGAGATTATCGCCGAATTCCTCGAACCGGGCCTGCTGAAGTTCGCCGCGGCGACCTCGGATTTTGAACCGGACACCGAACCCGAGGCGGAGTCGGCCGCTGCCGAGGTACCGGCCGAGGAGATCAAGCCGATCTCCGAAGACGAACTGCGTGAATTTGCCCGGGTGCAATTACGGCAGATCGATAACCGCGAGTATTTCAGACGTCACTTGGGCTGAACGGCCCGAGTTTCACCGTCGCAGCGGCCTGGTACATCGCAATGCCCGCCGCGACCGCTGCGTTTAGGCTATCGAGACCTTCCGCGACCGGGATCCGCACGAGCACATCGCACGCCTTGCACGTGGGATCGCGCAACCCCTCCGTTTCATTCCCCACGACGATGGCGCAGCGATCCGCCCAGCGCAGTGTGAACGCGTCCTGGTCGCCGGCCGCGTCCAGCCCGTATACCCAGAACCCGGCGTCACGGATGTCGCGCAACGCCTGTGGCACGTTCGGCACCATCGCGATCGGCAGCTTGAACACGGCGCCTGCGCTCGACCGCACCACCGTCTCGTCGATCGGCGCGCCGCCCCGCGCGGAAATGATGACGCCGCTTGCCCCGGCGCCGAGCGCCGTGCGCGTGACCAGCCCCAGATTGCGTGAGTGCTGCACTTGTTCGAGCACGACGATGAGCGCGGTCTTCGGACACGCGTCGAGCAGCTCGCGCAGCGGCACGAGCGCGATGGGACTGATACGCGCGGCCACCCCTTGGTGTTCCGGCGAGCCCGCCATCGCCGACAGTTTCGCCAGCGGCACGCGATCGACCGGGACTCTCGCCTCCTTCGCGCGCGCGACGATCTCGTCCAGTCCGCGCACGCGCGAATCGCTCGCGACATAGACGCGATTCACGCGTCCGCCCGACGCCAGCGCCTCTTCGACGGCATTGCGTCCGTAGACCATTGTTTCGTCCATCGCGACATCGTAGTCACGCGGCTACAGCCGCGCAACGCGGACCGGTTCACCGCAACGCACGATGCTGTGGTATCGTTGCATCCGAGCACACAGGCCACCAGTCCGCAGCCGATGCCAGGACCCTCAACATCCGCCGTCCCCGGCCCGAACACCACTCCGCGCCGCCGGTGGGGCGCATACCGCCGGTTGCTGGGCTACGCCCTCCACTACAAAGGCCGCCTGCTGGTTATGGTGTTCCTCTCCATGCTCCAGGGCGCGTCGCTCGGAGGCGTCATTCTCACGGCCGGCGGCGCAGTGAACGTGCTATTCCTCGGGGACGATGCATTTCGCCGGGAAGTCACCGAGGCACGACAACGTGCAGAGCAATTCTCCAACACCCTCGACAGCACCATCGGCTGGCATCCGCAAAATCTGCCGGATCGAGTCGAGTCGTTCGCGAATCGTCTGCGTGACGAGCGCGGCACGGCGGTGCAGGCCATCGGCGTGGCCGTCATCGCGATCGCGCTCATCGGGGGACTGTCACGATTCGTACTCGAATACTACGCTACAGCCATTGGAATTAACGTCACCGTTCGCCTCAATCGAGAGATGTTCTCGAATCTATTGAGTTTGTCGCACCGCTTCTACGACGAGCGCGCCGCAGGGGAAATCATCGCGCGATTCACGAACGACTCGTTTTGGGTTAACCGTGGACTCGTCGAAGTTTTCACCCGCGTCATGCGGGAACCGGCCCGAATCGGGTTTCTGCTGGCGCTGGCGTTGGTGGTCAGCCCGTTCCTGACCGTCGTGACGATGTTTGTGATCTCCCCGCTTGTGTTCGTTGTGTTCTTGATCGCAAAAGGCGTCCGGCGCTCGATCCAATCGTCGTTGGATCGGCTGGCGGATACCGCATCGTTGCTCGGCGAAACCGTCCGCGGGATCCCGGTTGTGAAAGTTTTCCGCATGGAGACCTACCTCGCGACGCGCATGCACACAGCCCTCGAGTCGATGCGGCGCAACATGAAGCGCGTCGCGCGCGCCGACGCGTCGATTTCTCCACTGACCGATTTCATGGTGCTTGCCGGCATGTGCGCCTTCGTGTATCTCGGTCAACGGCAGGTCGCCCAGCAGGACCTCAGCGCCGGCGACATGATCATCCTGCTCGGTTCGTTCGCCGCGATGCTCGAGCCGCTCAAGCGGCTGAGCAAGGTGCCCAACCTCGTCCAGAGCAGCGCCACCAGCGCCGCGCGCGTGTTCGAGTTCATCGACTACGAGCCGGAAATCGCCGACCGGCCCGGCGCGACCGCGTTGCCGCCGTTGCGCGACGCGATCCGCTTCGAGGACGTGCGCTTCTCCTACGTCCCCGGCCAGGAGGCGCTGCGCGGCGTCACGTTCGACATCCCGCGCGGCAAGATGGTCGCACTGGTCGGGTTCAGCGGCTCGGGCAAGTCCACCATCGCCAAACTCCTGCCGCGGTTCTACGACCCCAGTTCGGGCCGCATCACGTTCGACGGCGTGGATCTGCGCGACGCCACGATCGCCAGCGTCCGCGACCAGATCGCGATGGTCACGCAGGAAACCGTCCTGTTCAACGAAACGATCCGCATGAACATCGCCGCCGGCACCGAGAATCCGCGCGACGCCGACGTGCAGCGCGCAGCCCGCGCGGCCAACGCCGACGGATTCATCAACGCGCTGCCGGAGAACTACGACGCGACGCTGTCCGAGGCCGGCGGCAACCTCTCCGGCGGCCAGCGGCAGCGCATCGCCATCGGCCGCGCGATCTACAAGGACCCGCCGATCCTCATCCTCGACGAGGCCACGTCCAATCTCGATTCCGAGAGCGAGCGCGCGATCTTGGACGCCATCGACCACTTCGTCGAGGGCCGCACCACGCTCGTCATCGCGCACCGGCTCTCAACCATCCTCAGGTCGGACAAGATCGTCGTGATGGACGAGGGCCGCGTGGTCGATCAGGGCACGCACGCCGAGCTTCTCGCGCGCGACGGCCTCTACCGGCGCCTCTACCGCCTGCAATTCGCCGACGTCGAGTCCCCGGCGCGCGCCGCGGAGAATTGACGCAAGCGCTGCGCGCGACTAGACTGCTGGCTCGCGCAACGGCGGAGGAGGCGGTGTGGCGCCCGGATCCCATTTCACCTGGCTCGACATGTTCGTGCTGGCGGTGTATTTCATTCTCTCCGTCGGCGTCGGCGCCTTTTTCTTCTTCAACGGCAAAAGCCGCAGCACCGAGGGCTACACCGCCGCCGGCCGGTCGCTGCCGGGCATCGTCGTCGGCCTGTCCATCCTCGCGACCTACCTGAGCAGCATCAGCTTCCTCGCGCTCCCGGGCAACGCGTACAAGGGCAACTGGAACGCGTTCGTGTTCAGCCTGTCACTCCCGATCGCCGGCTGGATCGCGGTGAAATATTTCGTGCCGTTCTACCGCAACAGCGGCGAGGTCTCCGCCTACCACCACCTCGAGGCGCGGTTCGGCCCGTGGGCGCGGCTCTACACCGGCATGACGTACCTGCTCATGCAGGCCGCGCGCATGGGCTCCGTAACCTTCCTCATGGCGTTGCCCATGGAGGCGCTGCTCGGCTGGGACGTCAAAACCATCATCCTCATCACGGGCATCTCCGTCACCGTCTACAGCCTCTTCGGCGGCATCGTCGGCGTCATCTGGACCGACGCGATCCAGGCCGTCGTGCTGATGGGCGGCGCGCTCGCGTGCCTCGTGCTCATGCTCGTCCGCATGCCCGAGGGCGTGGACCAAATGTTCGCCATCGCCGCAGAGTACGACAAGTGGAGCCTCGGCGGGTTCGGCGCGTCGCTGACCGAGCGCACCTTCTGGGTCGTCCTCATCTACGGCCTCTTCATCAACCTCAACAATTTCGGCATCGACCAGAACTTCGTCCAGCGCTACGTCGCGTCCAAGTCCGACCAGGAGGCCGCGAAGAGCCTTTGGCTCGGCGCGCTGCTGTATATCCCCGTCTCCGCCGTGTTCTTCCTCATCGGCACCGCGCTGTTCGCGTTCTACCAGGCCCGGCCGGACCAGCTCCCGCCGGAGTACCTCGACCCCGCCATGAGCGACAAGGTGTTCCCGTACTTCATCGTCAGCCAGTTGCCGCCGGGCGTCACCGGCCTGCTCATCGCCGCGATTTTCGCCGCCGCCATGAGCACCATCTCGACCAGCCTCAACTCGTCGGCCACCATCCTGATGACCGACGTCTACAAACGCTATATCCGGCCCGACGCCGGCGAGAAGCAGCAGATGGCCGCGCTCTACATCAGCACGCTCGGGTTCGGCGCGCTCGGCACCGTCATCGCCCTCGCGCTCATCCGCGCCGAGGGCATCCTCGACACCTGGTGGATTCTGCAAGGCATCTTCGCCGGCGGCATGCTCGGCCTGTTCCTGCTCGGCATCGTGTCCCGCCGCGCGACCAACCCCGCCGCGGTCACCGGCGTGCTCGCCGGCCTCGCCGTCATCGCGTGGATGAGCGCCTCGCCCACGCTGGTCACCAACGGCGTCCTGCCCGAATCTCTCAAGAACCCGCTCGACAGCTACCTCACCATCGTCTTCGGCACGCTCACGATCATGCTAGTCGGCATGCTAGCCACCCAGTTACTCCCAAAACGCGGAACGAACTGACCCGTATCCAATGGGGCGGGCGTCCCATCCCTTGTCATTCTGAGCAACGCGAAGAATCTCGTCATCGGATCGCGAAGGATCGCGCGGTCGCCCAGTAGGGCGGGCGTCTCGCCTGCCGAAGTTCACCCCGTAGCGCCGCCGTCCCGGCGGCAACCCAGCCGCCCACAGATTCCACCGATTCCCACCGCCCATTGTCATTGCGAGGAGCGGGCGTTGCGACGAAGCAATCCCGTTGTCATTGCAAGGAGCGGGTTTTGCGACGAAGCAATCTCGCTCGTCCACCCCGGTCTTTCTTTGCGTACTTTCCTTCTACCCAGAAAGAAAGTACGTCATTCCTGCGAAAGCAGGAATCTCCCCCTTCGACACAGTCTCCTGGTTCGACAGGAGATCCCTGCTTCCGCAGGGATGACATGAGGAGCGAAATTTCGGTCCGGCTCGGCCCCGGACTACGGCGGTCGTGAGTACATCCTTCGCGCTCCTGTCGTCATACCCTCTATAACTTGGGGCAGACCGTTGCCCTACCCGGAGCACGGGAAGTGAAATTGAGAAACAAGGGGGTCGATGCGAAAAGGCCTGCAAATACAGGCGCGCGGCAAAGGCAAACCGTCGCCTATACTAGCTTCTCAAAAAGCCAGCGCGCTCCGCTACTTGTCATTCTGTGCGGACATGCTAGGTAGAACAGCAGCGTGAATGCTGGGTCTACTTTCTTGAGAAGCTTCGGCAAGGAAGTTCCAGAGCATTCACCGGCCTCATATTTTAGTTCGGACCAAGACTTCGTCGGCCGATAGAACTGCAACTGCTCGATTCCGCGATCATTTTCGAAACGATAGTAGTCCCTTTTGGCAATCGGCTGGTACAATTTGTGTGGGAGTCGAGTTAGTTCCGGCCAAAGACGTCCCATCTGTTGTCTCAGGTTGAGCCTAGAGTAAAGATGTACGAACGACTCCGCTGTGTACGATCCCTGCTTGAATTCAGCGATTACAGAGTCGTCACGGAGGTTGAACAGTTTCTCCCAGTACTCTTCGTACGCGCAGTAGGGACTCGGCAAGAGTCCTCTTTTGTACATGCTGCAGATGGATTGAATAATGGCAAGGAGAAATTGTTGAGACTCGCGAGACGTGAATCTCTTCTCCATAAGAAGCCAGCACGCTAGGAGTTGCGGGGAACAGTACTCTCCCCAAAACTGCGCCCTGTTCAGATACGTTCGTACGAATTCGAGGATGAACTCACGGTCCTGATCAAAGCTTGTATCGTAGCGATGCCCGTCCCTAGCAGTGAACCAATAAGCACTCAGTATTCCGATCAATTGTAGAATACGAGCCGGATAGACTGGGCCGTCCACAAGCGCGTTGCCTTCTATCAAGTGCTTGCGATTCTTCAGCTCGTCAATAAGTCGCGCGATCGCAAGTAGTGCCGAGCCGAATGTCAAATTGAACAGCGGACGCCAGGTACTATCTTCCAATCCGTGAAACTCCGCCGCGTACAACACATACGCGCCGTGAATAATCCAAGCCTCGAACTCTGCTGCAAAATTGTCACTCTTGGTGAACTCCGAGATCGCTAGCGCACAGAGGATCGAGGAGGCCGCGACTCTTCGAGCGACTTCACGATGGGATAGTGAGTTGTCTTGACCAAGTAGAACAGACTCAAAGACCGCTGCCAGTTTCTTGCGTGGCAAAGGACCCTGGCCAGCGGAAAGGTATAATTCGAGAAGCGTTCTATGCGCAGGAAGCTCGAGCGGCCAAAACTCGGACTGGAGATTCCAGAATCTTGAGTGAAGCTGACCTCGAACTATTACGTAGAGCTTGTTTCGTAGCCCCTGCCGCTTCAAATTCGCGTTGTATTGCTCTATAGCTGTGAATGTCTCTTCCTCAAGTTCCGCGTTGACGACAAGCGTCGCACGGTGGAGTTTCGTCGTGGTGATTGATGGGTGATTGGGTGCTTGTAATACAAGTTGATTTATCTGGTCGATCATTCCGCGCCATGCGCCTACGCCGAGTCGACCCCCTTCTACTCCCTTAAGTTGAAACGCATTGGGTCGACCGGCGCGGTCCAAGCTTAAGACGTCTTTTCCCATTTCCATCGCGCAATGGCGGCTTAGGTGTAAAACAGTATGTCCTTCAGCTTGTAGGCTTTGGCAAAACGGAATCTGAAATCCCTTCTCGTTGACGTTAGTCAACCAATTTTCGAGCAGCCTCTCTTTCACGATGCTCCTCTCTCTTCTCGTCTAAGATTTCTCGGAATAGTTTCTGAAGCTCGGGGGAATTCTCGAATTCCCTTGCTGCGGCAACGAACTGGGGATACGCGCCAGCACCCATGACCGCGCTTGGCAGATTTGGATGCCCGTCCTCATCGAAGTCGATATCGATCGCTCGCAGCAGTTCTAGTATAGTGTTTGGACATATCTGGCCACGAGCCCGAACGACGTTACCGGTCATTTGGGTCACTCTGTGGAACTCTTCTGTAATCGTCGCGAGCAGTTGGCGGCCGATTTTGTCTCCCATGTTGCGACCCATCTCGATTATCTGTGAAAGCGTGGTCTCTTGAGCCTGATCTTGTGTGATCGCGATTTCCGCCCCGTGTTCCTTCATTTTTGTCTCTTCTCTGGTGCCATCCGCCCGAATCAGAATATGTCGATGCCCTTCATTGATAGGAATCGCGGGGATATCTAGACCGTATTTTTTCATAGCCTGCGTCGCAGGGCGGAGTAAGAAGCGGTCGCGAATCGAATCTTTTGTCTTTGGATAGTCCGGTAACATCGGTCTCACATTAGAGGCATCAGTAGCGATTCGTTACGGCCTGTCAACTCAAGCAGTTTTCTTCCCCACGATTAACTCTGCTCTGGAACCCACAAAATTGTGAGCTTCAGCAAGAAGAACGCCGACCCGCGAAGATGTTTACATAGAAGAACCTTCAGAGTCATCAGAAAAGATCCGCAACAGTCGATGATTGGACGGCGCTACACCCGTTTCGAATACAGCCCGATCTGAATTGTTTCATGGCAGGCCTCAACGGCTTCTAGCCATACAGGGGGAACGCATTTGGACATTGCGATGCGAACGAACCTCCTCAACACCATGGCTTCTGTCAATAAATTACCTATTGTTCCTCACGCGTTTTTCCGGGCGTTTTCGTCGCGAACCTTGTTTCTCACAAAACATTTCTCGCAGTTCGGCGAGGGCAACAGTTGGGCGTAGAGATAGAGGGTTGTTTGTGTGGAGTGGGAGAGGATGGCGGGGAGTTGTGCGCGGGAAGGGCGAGATTCGGCAGGCGAGACGCCTGCCCCACCGAACCGCATGGGCGAGATTGCTTCGTCGCAGAGGGCGCTCCTCGCAAAGACAGGGGGAAAGGGCTCGCATGGGCGGGCCGCCCATGCTACGAAGGTCGAACTTCCGCAGGCAGGATGCCTGCGCCACTAGTGCGAGAGGTCAGGCTCGGTGGAGGCTGCGGCCGATGCCGATGGCTTCGCGGCAGCGTTCGACGGTGTCGAGGGCGACGGGGGTGACGCGTTTGGCGTTTTCGACGAGGAATTCCTTCACGGTGGCGTCGGTGTTGCCGGGGGCGTTGTAGCGCTCGATGATGGGGGCGTTGAACCGGTTGACGTAGTCGGCGAGCGTGGTCTTGAGGGTGCCGTAGAACTTTTCGCCGCGGCGGTATTTGCCGGCGAAGTCCTCGAAGACCTCGGCGGGCGCGAGCAGGCTGAGCAGGCGGTAGAGCGCGCCGAGGCTGGGCGGCATCTGCGGGATGATGGCGTCCGGCGCGTTGGACGGGCCCTCGAGCGGGCCGGGGTCGGTCGTGGTCTGCACGCCCTTGATCTTTTGCAGCACGGTCTTTGGGTCGTCGAGCAGGCCAAGATCGTTGTTCTCGGATTTGCCCATCTTCGCGCCGCCATCGAGCCCGGGCAGGCGCAGCGCGTTGCGCGAGACGGCCGCGGGCACCTTGAGCGCGTCGGTGTCGAACCGGCTGTTGAATTTCTGCGCGATGTCCATGGCCATCTCGACGTGCTGACGCTGGTCGTCGCCGACAGGGACAACGTCGGCGCGCACGATGAGGATGTCGGCCGCCATCAGGACCGGGTAGCCGAGCAGTCCGTAGGAGATGGGGTTGCCCTCCGCGCCGCCGGCCTCGCCGACGCCGAGCTTGGCGACCGTGTCCTTGTACGTCGTGCCGCGTTCGAGGAAGCCGATGTTGGTGATCATGCCGAGCAGGAGCGTGAGTTCGGCCGTGCAGGGCAGGTCGGACTGGCGGTAGATGACGGCGCGGCGCGGATCGAGCCCGCACGCGACGTAGGTGCGGAGCATGTCGAACGTGATCTGCGCGTAGTTGACGCGTTCCTTGATGGTCGTGAGCGCGTGGTAGTCCGCGACGAAGTAGTAGCACGTGAGGCCGCGTTCCTGCAGTTCGAGGAACTGCTTGATCGCGCCGAAGTAGTTGCCGTAATGCAGTCGGCCCGTGGGCCGGACGCCGGAGAGGATGATTTCGTTTTTCGAGGTCATGGTGCGCGGGATGATAACAAAAACGAACGCCCGGTTCCGCGAGGGAACCGGGCGGGTATTGCCCATGACCGCCTGAAGGCGGGACTCCGAGCGTTACATCTTCTGCATCAGGTCGAGGAAGTCCTTGTTGGTCTTGGTCTTCTCGAGTTTCTCGAT
>CAYUZD010000057.1:0-13507 GCA_964449475.1 uncultured Nitrospirales bacterium | reverse complement strand
GGCGCCATGTACATGCGCGTGCCGGCCCCGGAGCTTGGCGTCGAGGAAGACACCAGCGTCTCGGTCAGCCCGGCAGCGGTGATGTTTTTCCCGAGCAACGCGTCGCGGTTCGTGATCAGCCCGATTCCGAAATCGGTCAGGCAGGCCTGGGGCCGTCCCCCGTCGGCCGTCACGAGAATGTTGCCGGGTTTGATGTCCTTGTGCAGCACGCCGACGCTGTGCGCCGCCCCAAGCGCCTCCGCCGCCTGCGCGACGAGTTCCAGCCGCGTGTCCAACGGCACATTGCCCAGCCCGCCTTGCGCGTCCGCCCACGCGCGCAGGTCCCCGCCCTCGGTGTATTCGGACTCGATGAAATACGGCGCGCGGTCGAATTCCCAGTCCACGATCTGCGCGATGTCCGGCCGTGCGCCGAGCGATTCGCGCAGCAGCCGGAACAACACGACTTCGCGGCGCAATCCGCGGATGCGTTCAGGTTCGAAACAGAACTTGAACACGCGGCGCGCGCGAGTCTTCTCATGCGACGCGAGCCACACCTCGCCGAATCCGCCCTCGCCGAGCGGCTGTTCGAGCACCCAGTTCGCGCGGCCCGGGACGTGCAGCCCCACCGCCGGCCGCCAGCCGAGCGTGTCCTCTTGCGCGTCCGATACGCTCCGGCGCGCCTTCTCCGAATCGCTTGGCGCCGCCAGCGGCGCGAGTCCTTCCCGGCCCGCCTCGCAAATCTCGACCGGATCGTCCGCGCCTTTGAGCAGGTACGCGCCGTGCGCGCGCCACGCAATCGGCTGGCCGGACCCGTCCGCGCGCATCCGCTGCCGCGCGCTGTCGAATGCCGGCCGAGACATCAATACCTGTCCGGGCATAGCGAGCGCGCACACGCGCGACGCGAGATCGACCGCGAAGCCTTCCACCTGATTCTCGGCGATCGTGACTTCGCCCAAATGAATCCCCGCGCGCACCTGTGGCAGTTCGGGGTCTCTACGATGCGCGTCCTGCAACGCAAGCGAAAACGTCACCGCCGCGCTCGGCGTGTCGAACGTAAGAAAGCAGCCGTCCCCGGCCCAGTCCACGATCCGTCCACCGCCAGCCGAAGCCAGTTCCGCAATGATTGCGCGATGCCGGCCAATCAGTTCGCCCGCGGCCTGGTCGCCGCGTTCCCGTTTGAGCGCGGTCGACCCGGCAAGGTCGGTGAACACGAGCGTGCGGAGTTCGGAACGGGTCAAAGGCTGGCCCCAGCAGTGACAAACGCGACCGATCGCTATGGTAAGGCGACAGCAGTCTACGTAGGCCGGGCAGGGCCGCTCAAACGGATCGGGAAAGCCTGAATCCGCTCAGTACTCTTTGCGCAGGTTGGTCGGCGGGATATTGAGCGCTTCGCGGTACTTGGTGACCGTGCGGCGCGCGATCGTGAGGCCTTCCTGTTTGAGCAGGTCCGCGATCTTCTGGTCGGACAGCGGCTTGCTCTTGTCTTCGCCGTCGACGATCTTTTTCACGCGAAGTTGCACGCTCTTGGACGACTGATCTTCGCCGTGCGCGCTTTTCAGGCCCGGCGAGAAGAAGTATTTCAGCTCAAACAGGCCCTGCGGCGTTTGGATGTACTTCCCGCGAGTCGTGCGGCTCACGGTCGCTTCGTGCACGCCCACCACGTCGGCAATTTCCTGCAACGTCAGCGGCCGGATCGCGTCCGGGCCCTTCTCCAGAAACTCCTTCTGAAATTCGATAATCGCCATGCCGACCTTCAGAATCGTTTGCCGGCGTTGTTCGATGTTCCGGATCAGCCATTTTGCCGATTCGAGCTTGTCGCGCAGGAACGATTTGTCGTCGCGCTCGACGCCCTTGCTCTTCGCCAGCGCGCGGTATCCGTCGTTGATCTTGAGAGTCGGCCCGCCTTCCGTCGTGAGCTTGACGGTCCACTCCCCTTCTTCCTTCTCGACCACGAGGTCCGGCGCGATGTATTGCGTCGGCGCGGACTCGAACTCCAGCCCCGGCCACGGATCGAGCGTGGCGAGTTTGCGTTTGAGTTCTTCGACCTCTTCCGGCGCGATGCCCATCGCCTTGGCGATCTTCGGGATCTGACGGTGTTGCAACGCCTCGAAATGGTCCTGGACGAGCACGCGGAGCTTCTCGTCGTCGGGATACTCGGACTGGATCTGGAGCAGCAGACACTCGACCACGTCGCGCGCGCCCACGCCCGCCGGCTCGAACCGCTGGATGCGGTACAGCACGCGTTCGACGTCTTCCAGCGGCGTCTCGAGTTCGACCGCGATCTCTTCCAACGACCCCGTGAAGTACCCGCGGTCGTCGATGTCGCCGATGATCCGTTCGCCGATCGTGTACTGCCGGTCGTCGCCGTACGCCATGCGCAACTGCGTCAGCAGGTGCGCGGACAGCGATTCTTCCTTCGTGATCGAGTTCTCGTAGTAGTCCCGGCGTTCGAGCAGTTCCCGGTTGACGCTGAGGTCCCGGCCTTCCTTGATCCGCTCCTCCCACGGGCTGACAAAATCTTCCATCGACTCAGCGTCGTTGAAATCTTTAGCGTCGTGACCGTTCGTGTCGGGCTGGGCCGATTGCGCCGGTTCGGCGGGCTCGTCGGGCACGACCAGTTCGAGCACGGGATTGGACTCCAGCTCGTTCTGGACGTGCATGTCGAGTTCTTGCGCGTTGTATTGCAGAATCTGCAGCGCCTGCTGCATCTTCTGCGTGAGCATCAGACGCTGGGACTGCGTCTGAACAAGCCGGTTATCCATCCGCATCATTGCGCGGTCACTCCCCCGTAGAGCAAGATATATGCCATTGTAGAAGCCAAACCCGTTTTTGTCAATTGACGGCCCGAAAAATCGCTTGTTATAGTACGGTCCGTCGACCTTCAGGCCGGGGCGGGCCGGGGGTCGGCCGGGTTGTCACGCCGCGCAGGGGGAGGTCCGGGTGATCGAGTTCAGTCTGTTGGGCAGCGGCAGTTCGGGTAATGCCGTGTTCGTCCGCGGTCCCTCCGGAAAACTGCTCATCGACAACGGACTCAGTCTGCGTCAGCTCGAAACGCGGCTTGCGGCGCTCGGCGAGTCGATCGACCGGCTCGCGGCCGTCGTGATCACGCACGAGCATCGGGACCACGTGAACGGGGTCGGCGTGCTCGCGCGCAAGACGGGCGTGCCGGTGTATCTCACGCGCGAGACCGACGCGCACCTGCCCGATCTCGGGCGCATCCCCGAGAAGGTCTTTTTCGAGTCGGGCGACGTGTTGCGCGTGCTCGATTTCCAGCTCGCGAGTTTCCAAGTCGCGCACGACGCGGCCGACCCTGTCAGTTTCACCGTGTGGCGCGCCGGGTGCCAGCTGGGGCTGGCCACGGACCTCGGCCATGCGTCCAACCTCGTCCGGGAACGGTTGCGCGGGTCGCATGCGCTCGTGCTCGAGTCGAACTATTGTCCCGACATGTTGAGCCGGTCGAGTTATCCGCCCGCGATCGTCCAGCGGATCCGCGGCAAACATGGGCATTTGTCCAACCAGGACATGAACTCGCTGCTCCATTCGCTGTTGCATGCCGACCTGCAGTGGGTCGTCGCGGTGCATGTGAGCCAGGAAAACAACACGGAAGCCAAGGCGCGGGAAATGGCCCAGCGGGTGTTGCGAAACCATGCCGCGCGACTGCACGTCGCCGCGCAGGACGAACCCACGCCGCTCATGCGGATCGAGTCGCCGGCGGCGATCGCGCTCGGCCGGAGCGCGTAGTCCGCGGAGGGCCGCACCGGATGACGCCCGAGGCCCATCTCAAACGCGCCGAGGCCCAACGCGCCATCCGGCGCGCGGGCCGGGTCGCACGGACCGCCATTGCGGTCCATGCCCAGTCGGACGGTGACGAGTCGGATCGCGTGACCGGGTGCGGCGCGTGCGCGGCCGCGTGCGCGCATGTACAGCAGCATCCCTGGGGCGTGCACGCGTGCAAGAGCTCGCGCGCATTGCCGGCACAACAAGCGTTGAACCGCGGCCGGCCGGTCCCCTTCATTTGTCATATGGGGTTCGCGTGTGTCGCCGCTCCCGTTTTTCCCGGGTCGGGTTCGCCCCTCGTGTTCACGTTCGGGCCGTTCATGCCCGCCGAAGCGCCCGGCTCGCTCGAACGCGACGCGTGGGCCGGGCTCGTGAAGGTCGATCCGCGACAGCACGAGGAATTGCCGTTCACGCTGTCGGACATCCCATCGGTACCCGCCGATGTGCCCGGCGACGTCGCGCAATGGCTCGCGGAAACACTCTCGGAACAGTTCCAGCGGGCCTCGAACAAGCTCGAACCCGTCAGCATGGCGGCGGCCGATGCTCCACCCGCGCCGCTCCGGCGATTCCGGGCAGGCGCCGCCGTGCGGGACGCACTCGGCGCGCGCGCTATTCTGGGTGCGATGTCCGCGACGTCCCCCGCGCCGTTGCGCAAGGCCGTCCGGGAACAGTTACAGCCCGATGCCCGGCGTCAACCTCCGCCCGCGTTGCGCGCGCGGGCACTCGCGGTGGCCGGCGCGGTCGTCGAAGTCGCGGAACGCACCGGTGGCGTGCCGGACGAAGCCCGGTCACGGTTGGCGGGGTTATCGGCCCGGCTCGACCGAGTCGATTCCGTGGATACCGCGTGCCGTGCCGTCCTTCGGACGATCGCGCCGATCCGGCTCGCGCAACGGCGCGGCGCGAATGCCGACCAAGATTTCTTCGCCCGGCTGGATCGGTTCATTGCGGGCCGCCCGGATTCGGAGATCACGCTCACGAACGCCGCGCGCGAGTTCGGCGTGCCCCCGAGCACGCTCACCCGCCGCATCCAGCGCCGGTTCGGCGTCACATTCACGGGCTACGTCGCGAGGCACCGGCTCGCGCGCGCGAAGTCGATGTTGCAACGCACTCGGCTCAGCGTGGACGCGATCGCCAAACGCGCGGGGTTCACCGACGGCGCGCACCTGCGAAAACAACTGCAACGGTTCGAGGGAAAATCGCCGTCCGACTTTCGCGCTCCGCCGCGGCCGAAGAAGGCGGCGGGATGAACAAGCGTGGATGAATCGCGTCCTGATCGATACACGGCCGGAGCCGCGGAACTGCGAAAATCGCCAAGTTCCACGGGATTTAAGCCCTAGGGGCCGTGTGTTATCCTTCAGGGCGGGAGAGTGCGCTTGGCCAAAGGCATGAGCAGACTCATATTCGAGCGGGATTTCCCGAGCACCACCACCGCCGTCGCGGACACGCTGACGGACGTGCTCGAGTTCCTCGCGCAGCAGCGCTGGATCAACGCGCAGAACACGTTCTGTATCCGGTTGTGCCTCGAGGAAGCGCTCGTGAACGCCGTCGTGCACGGTAACGACGGCGAAGCCAGCCGGCGCGTACGTGTACGCATTTTCGACGACGGCGACACCTGCCGCGTCTGTGTCCACGACGAAGGCAAGGGGTTCGATGTGGACTCCGTCGAGATGGCCGACTGTTCGCAGCTCGGCGGCAGGGGCGTGTGTTTGATCAAGGAGTTCATGGAGGACGTCCGGTTCAATCCGCAAGCGAAATGTCTTGAGATGGTGTTCAACCGGAACACGTTCTCCGAGGCCTGCGCATAACGGACCGGCGCGCGGACCCGTTCGACCGATGACCGATTCTAAACCGCTATTGACATACGAGACCATGGACGGCGTGACCGTCGGCACCGTCGTCGGCACGTCGATGCTGGACGGCCTGTGCGTGACGGCCTTCGGCAACCAGGCGCTCGAGTTCGTCCGGGACAAGCCCGGCCTGCACCTGCTGCTCAGTTTCAAGAACGTGACCTACATGACCAGCCAGGGTCTGACCGAACTGCTTCGCATCAATGACGCGGTCCGCAAACAGGGCGGGTCGTTGCGCGTGTGCGACGTGAACCCGCAGATCTTCCGCGTGTTCCAGATCACCAATCTCGACCGGCTGTTCTCCATCCACGACAGCGAGACCGCCGAGGTCGCCGTGCGCCGGTTCGTCCGTTCGTTGTCCGTCGCGGCCGGCGAGAAGGCCTGGGCCGGTCAAGACGCGGCCGGCTGATGGCGCTCAAGTTTCGTACCCGGCTCAACCTGACCATTTCCGCGCTCGTGTTCCTCGTCGTCACCGCGATGACGATCGTCATCCTCGTCATCTACGGCATCGACAACTGGACGGCGAACTGGCGCGCCGGCGCGTCGCTCACGACCATCACCACCACCAACCTCAATCACGCGGTCAACGTACCGCCGTTCGTCGAGCAGCGGCTCACCGACCAGATGCGGTTGCAGGCCGAGTTGGTCTCCGAAATCGTCGCGCTCTCCGAACGCACGGGCGAACCCGCCGAAGCGCTCTCGGCGGGGCTGGCGCGCGTGTTTGAAGCGGCGAACGAGGGCGGGGCCCTGCTCGCGCTCGACGGCATCGTAGTCACCGACGAGACCGGCCGCGCGATCGCGGAAGCCGGCAAACCCGTCCCGGCATCGCGCGATGCCGGACCGATGAAGCCCGGCGATCCGCCCCGGACGGTCAGCGGCGGCGAACAACCCGGCCTTGTGCACGACAAGTACGTCTACGTTTCCCTGCCCCATCGGGCTGGCTCGGTCCAGCTCAGCGTCAGCGGTGCGCGGCTCGGCGAACTCCTGAAACCGCTCTCGCTCGAACGCGCGCTCCGGAATTTCATGGTCTCCGGCGAGTTCGGCGGCCAGTACAAACTCATGGCCGTCACCGATCGCGCCGGAAACGTAATCGCGTCGGTGAACCGGGAAGACATCGTGTTGTCCTCGCAGATGGCGCGTGGCATCGGCCGGTTCTGCGCCGATTTCCTCGCCAACATGCCCGAGAGCCAACAGGACCGGTTCGCGACCCGGTTCGTCGGGCGCGACGTCGGCGTTGTCACGGTGCTGTATTACGAACCGACCCAGGACGAGTTCGCGCTCTACATCGAACACGACACGAGCGGCCAGATGGCCTACCTGCTCGATCGCATCGGCTGGCTCGCGGTCGTTGGCGCGATCATGTTCATGCTCGCCGTCGTCACCAGCATCTTCCTCAGCCGCGGCCTGTCCAAACCCCTCATCGAACTTGCCCGGGGGGCGCGCGAGTTCGGCGCGGGCAACCTGAACTACCGCCTGCGCATGTCGCGACGGGACGAGTTCAACGACCTCGCGCAATCGTTCAACACGATGGCGATCTCGATCCAGGAATACGTCCACGAACTGAGCCAGGAGTCCGCCCGGCGCGAGCGGCTCGAGTCCGAGTTCCGCATTGCGGCCGAGCTGCAGCAGACGCTACTGCCCGAGACGCCGCCGCAGGTCGAGGGGGTCAAGCTCACCGGTTGGAGCCAGGCGAGCAAAGAGGTCGGGGGCGATTTCTACGACTATTTCGAGCTGCCGGACGGCAAAGTCGCCGTCGTGCTCGGCGACGCCACCGGCAAGGGGTTGTCCGCGGCGCTGCTCAGCACGCAATGCGCGAGCATCCTGCGCACGCTCGCCGGCGAGGGTCTCTCCCCCGCCGCGCTGCTCACGCGGACCAACGCCGAGTTCTACAAACGCATCGGCGCCACGCACCGTTTCGTGACGCTGTTCCTGCTCGTGGTCGATGCGCGCGCCGCGAAGGCGACGTATTCCTCCGCCGGCCACCCGCCCGCGATCCTCGTCCACGGGCGCGGCGGCAAGACCCAGTGGCTCGAGTGCGAGGCCGGGTACCCGCTCGGGATCGTGCCGGACGCGGATTTCGGTTCCGGTACCGTGCCGCTCGCGCCGGGCGACACCATTGTCATCTACAGCGACGGACTGACCGACGCGCAAAACCCCGCCGACGAGATGTTCGGCGACGAACGGCTCAAGGACGCCGTCCGCGACCACGGCGACCGCAACACCGAGGAAGTACTGGACGCGCTGCGGTCGCGCACGCTGCAGCACATGAACGGGAAGGAACCGATTGACGACATGACGGCCGTGATTTTCCGGTTTGAACCCGCGGCGCAGGCCGCCGCAGCGCAGTCGGCCTAAGGTCAATGGCGGCAATACGATAGGCCGACTACCTAGGAGCGTGGTACAGTTATGGCATGGGAGACGTCACCATAGAAACGTGGCTCATCATCGCGGCCGCCGTGCTGCTGCTCGCGGGCGGCGGTCTGTTTCTCGCGCGCAAGGATGACATCGCCCGCTGGAACACGAACCGACGCACGGGCGATCGGCGCGACACGGAACGGCGCGCAGGGGACGATCGGCGCGGCGATCTCCGGCTCGACCACGATCAGCGCGTGAACAATTCGAACCGCCGCCGCTCTGACCGCCGCGAATCCGATCGGCGTCAGGGCGGCGACTGGGAATCCCAGCTCGAAGACGTCCGGGAACGCGTCGAGAACATCCAGCACGACAACCGCAACCTGTGACTAATCCCCGGGGCGTGTAACGTGCGACCTTCATCGACGTGTCATTGCGAGGAGCGGGGTGTGCGACGAAGCAATCTCGTCCACCGATCGCCCGTATTCCCGCGATTCACCCCGCCGTGCGCCGCACTTTCTTGAGCCGGTTGTACACGTCGTTCAGCACGCGCATGGCGTCCTCGTCCCCACCTTTGTCCGGATGGTGAATCTGCGCCTTGCGCCGGTAGGCCTTCTCGATGTCGTCCCACGTCGCGCCGGGCGATAACCCGAGGATCTTGTAGCACATGTCCATTTCCTGCGCGCCGATGTCGCGCTCGCGCGGCGAGTCTCCGCGCAGTTCGCGCAGGCCCTGAATGATCCGCGGCCACAGTCCGGTCGCGCTCAACACACCGATCACCAGCAACAAGAGCAGAAACTCCTGTATGCCCGTCATGCCCAACATGGTCCGCTCTGCCCGTCCTCGCCCTATCGGCGGTCCTTGCCCTGGAACTTGAAGATATTGTCCACCGCCTCTTTTACCTTGTCCTCGTCCGGTCCCGCCGTCTCTCCCGGTTTCGGCTTGCGCGCGCCGCGGCCGCGCCGTTGCCACGACCATTGCAGCGTCAGCGGCCGCAGCTTCATGTAGCCGTATCCCGCCGCCATCCCGCCGAGGTGCGTCGCGACGGCCGTATTCGTCCCGCCCTCGAGTCCGTTGATGACGTTCAACAGCAAGAAAAGCAGAACGAGCGCGCGCGCATTGATCGGGAATGGGATCGGGAACAGCAGGATTTCGCGATCGGGGTCGATCACGGCAAACGCGACCAACACGCCCAGCACCGCGCCGCTCGCGCCGATGACCGGTCCGCTCGCGCCACCCAACGCGAGCACCACCAAGTTCGAGAGCGCCGCCAGCACGCCGCAGACTAGGTAGAACCGCAGGAATTGGCGCGTGCCGAGCGTCCGCTCGACTTCCGGGCCGAAGAAATAGAGTTGCAACATGTTGAAGAACAGGTGCGATAGGCCGCCGTGCACGAACAGGTACGTGAACGGCACCCAGATCCACCCGTCGAACAGCCTCGCGTTCGAGTACGCCAACGCGTCCAGCACGGTCCGTCCGCCCGGAGGAGCGAACGACGCGCCGCCCAATGGGATGTGCGCCAGCAGTTGCAGCACGAACACGGCGACGTTCGCGAGTATCAGCCACTGGACGTAGTGCGTGACGCCGCCCCCGCCGAACCCGACTCTCTGTTCTCGAAATACCGACCGGCTCATATCGTTCCGATGCGCCGGCACGTTGCCGGGCGTCCGGTTATTCTACCGGTGGCGCCGTTCCCGGTCGAACCCGTCACGACGCGAGCATCGCGTCGATCGGATACGGGCGGATCGGCCCAATCCGGCCAAGCGGCAAATACCGGTAACGTACACGGCCCTGGATCGAATCGAGCGGCACCGCGCCGGGCACCACCGCGTCCACGTCTTTGTACGCCGCGGCCCAGTTGTGGCTGTCCACGCTCCAGTTCGAGTTGTCGCCCAGCACGAACACGTGGCCGTCGGGCACGAGGTAGTCCTCAAGTATGTAGTCGATGGGTTCGGGCCGGTACGGCTCGGAGACGTACGTGCCGTTCACGCGAACCGCCCCGCCGAATACCTCGACCTTGTCGCCCGGCAGCCCGATGACCCGTTTCACGATATGGCCGCGGCTCTCGACCGGGTCGCGCAGCACCACGAGGTCCCCGCGCGAATACGAATCGTCGGGAAACGCCACGACGCGATCGCCGTCGTGCAGCCCGGGTTCCATCGAGATTGCGTCGACAGCGTAAAACCGCATGCCGAGACCGAACATCGCGAAAAAAAAAGCCGCGGCAAGCGCCAGCAGCAAAAGCCCCAGCGCCTGTCGCGCCGGCGACACGCGCACGCGCCACCACGGCACGTTCGGAGGAAGCGCGGAGTCGTTCACGGGCCGCGCGTCAGTTCGGCTGGCCCTGCGCCTCGGCCAGCAGTTTCTTCGCGATGTCGTTCCCCTGGTCGAGCGCGATCGCGTCTTCAAGCGGTTTCACGGCGTTCTTCGGCTGCGACGCGCGCATCCACGCGCGGCCAACGTTCAGCAGCGCGTAGAACCGTTCGCTCTCCGTCCGCGCGCACGGTACCGCCCGCTCCCACGCCAGCGCCGCTTCGTTCCAGTCCGCCTCAATCCCGAAGTTTTCCGCGGCATAGAAATTCACCGCGTAATCCTGGACGATGTCGAAGTCGTCCGGTGCGAGATCGGCCGCCTTCTTCGACATCTTCATCGCGTCCCGGTATAGCTTCGCCCGCGGCGTCTCGAGCAGTTTCTCAAGTTGATCGAAATGCACCAGATACATCTGCGCCATGTTGTAGAGGAAATCCGGGTTGTCCTCTTCCAACTCCAGCGCGCGTTGCAGGTGCTTCAGTCCCTGCGCGTAGTTCCCGTCGTGGAAATAATGAATGCCGAGGTTGTTGTGCGCGGGTCCGCAGTTTTCATCGAGACCAACCGCTGTCAGCCAGTGTTTGACGCCCGCCTCGGGCGAGTTCGCGTAGTCGTAGAGCAACTCGCCATAGTAATTGTTCGCGCGCGCGTCGTCCGGATACCGGTCGAGGATCCAGTTCCACTGTTTCTCGAGTACGTCGATCCGGTGGGCCATCTCGCGCCGCTTCTCGTCCACCAACGAGCCCTGCCCTTCGCGGATGTACGTGTCGACCATCTTCTGGTCCCAGCGAATGAGGTCCTGCTGTTGCAAGTGGTAACGCCGCGCGGCATCCACGAGCGCGGCCCGATCGCCCGCGAGCGATTCGAGGTGCTTGACCTCCTGCGGCAGATCTTCGGACCAGACCCGCGCGGCGAACGCCAACGCGACGATCGCACTCGTGATGGGAAGGAATTTCAGCATTGGGACCCCCTCGCGAGGTGAACAGCATGCCGAGACCGCGGCATTCCCCCGCTCAATGAACGACCCCGGGGCCGGACTAAAGGTTCTCCAGCCTCTCCCCCAGGATGCAAGGTCATCGTAGCACAGTGTCCTCGCGCTGATTTATCGGGACGCCCGCGATTGAAACCGCGGAACACCGAAGCGGGTCTCGGTGTTAAAACGGGTCGTTATTTAGCTCTTCTAACTTTCCAGGCATGAAGTATTGTGGCCGACGCATCGCATAGTTCCATTATGGACCAAGCGAGGGATCTCCACCGTACCCTGCGTGAATTGCAGCAACGCGTCCTCCTTCGACAGGCCCGTCCCGCCGCCCGCGCCGCCTCCGAGTTCTCCGTCGCCCAACTCACCACGATGATCGTAATCCGCGACCGCCGAGAGCTGAGCCTGAAAGATCTCGCCGAGCGGACCAGCGTCTCCGCTCCGTCCGCGTCCGCCATGGTTGACAAGCTAGTCGATCTCGGGCTCGCGGAGCGTCGGCCAAACGCCGCCGACCGCCGCGAAATCCGGATATCGCTGACACCCGCCGGCGAGAAAGCCGCAAGCGCGTACGAAGGTGAATCGTTGCAGACGCTGGTAGATCTGCTCGATCGGATTGGCCCGGAAGCCGCGCAACAGTGGCGCGAGGTCTACGCACGCATTCAGGATTGCCTCGACCGCGAAAAACGATCAGAATGGGCCGTCAAGTAATCGTCCGCAAGATTGGGGATCGAATGAGTCCAACGAAGAACCCCGGCGAATTCCGCCGGATTGTGCTGAGCATGGCGCTTGGGGCCGTGGTCATCGCGGTGGCGCTGGTCGTCTCGCTTGGTCTGGCCGCGCGAAAGAAACCGCCCGTCCAGGCCGAGATCACCGAGCGCGCGATGCGCGTCGATGTCGTCGCCGTGCGCCACGAGTCGGTCCCGGTCACCATCACCGGCTTTGGCGAGGCCCGCGCCCGTGACGAAATCACGCTGTCGCCGGAGGTGTCCGGCCGCGTCGAATCGGTCCATCCCCGGCTCGATGTGGGCGAAGTCATTCCCGCAGGCGAACCGCTCTTCACGATTGATGCGCGCGACTACAAAGCGCGGGTCGCCGAAGCCGAATCGGCCGTGGCCCAACTCGAAGCAGCGATTGCCCGCTGGGAGAAGCAGTACGAGACGGATCGCGCCCGGCTCGATACCTATGCGAGCACGCGCGACCTCGCCAAGCGCGACTTCGAACGGACCGCAAAACTCTTCAAGGAACAGAACATCGAGTCCGAGACGGCGGCCGGCCAGAAGGAAGCGCAGTACAACACCGCCCAGGACGCGTACAACCAGTTCGTACAGCAACTCGAACTGTATCCGATTCAGATCCAGGAGGCGAAGAGCAGCCTCGCCGCGGCGCACGCCGCGCTCGAACGCGCCCGCACGGACCTCGAGCGCACGGTCGTCACCGCGCCGTTCGACGCGCGCCTCAAGAGCGTCAACGTCGAGGCCAACGAATGGGTTTCGCCCGGCACGACGGTGTTGACGCTCGCGGACGATTCCGTGCTGGAAATCAGCGTACCCCTAAACAGCGTCGATGTCGGCCAGTGGTTGCAGTTCAAACCCGGCGCCGCGGACGGCAATCGCGCGTGGTTCGGCGAAGTCGAGAATATCCCGGTTGAAGTCGCGTGGTCCGAAGCCGTTGATACCAACGTGTGGAGCGGCATGCTCAACCGCGTCGCCAAGTACGACGAAGAAACGCGCACCGTCACCGTTGTCGTCCACGTGCCGGGCTCCGAGGCGCAGACACCCGAACTCGGCACGCTGCCGCTCGTCGAGGGCATGTTCTGCCGCGTACGCATCCCCGGCAAGACCGCGGCGGCCGTCGTGCAGTTGCCCGCCGAGTCCGTCGGGTTCGACGCAGACGCGTCCGGCATGCGCACGGTCTACGTGGCGAAAAAGAGCGAGGAAACTTCCGCGTACCGGCTCGCGACGCGCAAGGTCAAGGAATCCCACGCGGACGGGCAGTCCGTCTACCTCTCGGAAGGCCTCGATGACGGCGAACTCGTCATCGTGACGCGGCTCGTCAATCCGCTCGAAAACGCTCTGCTCGATTTCGCGGAACCCGCAAACTAGTCACGCCGGGTTGGGCTGGGGCGTCTCCGCCGGTGCGTTCTTCGCGTAATCCGACGCGTTGTAGACCGTCACCTGGTTGCCGCCGGACCTCTTCGCGTCGTACATCATCGAGTCCGTGAACTGGATGAACGTCCGCGCGGACAGCGTGTCCTGGTAGCTCATCA